>JAYEGO010000224.1:0-3677 GCA_034659155.1 Bacteroidota bacterium
CGAGACATCTCAGGGCCGATTTTGTTTTTGCATGGCCAGGAGCTGAAATTGCAGTTATGGGCCCTGAAGGTGCTGCCAATATCATCTTTCGTAGAGAAATCAATGAAGCCGAAGATTCGGAGAAAATGAGACAGAAAAAAATTAAAGAGTACAAAGCCAAATTCTCAAATCCATATGTTGCTGCAGCTAAAGGTTATATTGATGCGGTAATAGAACCGGAAGAAACACGAAAGCTATTATTACACGCTATTGAGGTATCAGACAATAAAGCTATTTCTGGCCCCAGGAAAAAACATGGTATTCCTCCATTTTAGCTTTACTGGCAATCTTAACTTTGAAAAAACATCCCATGAGAACAAAAGAATCACCAAAAGTAAGTCGCTTCAAATCAATTGTGATTGAAGGGACCAAATATAAAACCCATCTTACTACAAAATTCAGCAATCGAAAAAAATGGGAAAAGCTTAATGCCAACCAGATTTTTTCATTTATTCCCGGCACCATTTTAAAGGTGAAAGTAAAAGAAGGGCAGAAAGTAAAAAAAGGAGCACTGGGTCTGATTTTTGAAGCCATGAAAATGAAAAACAGGGTGTATATTCCAAAAGACGGGATTGTGAAAAAAGTAAACATTAAGGAAGGAGATTTTGTCCCTAAAGGGCTACTCCTCATAGAGATGACTGATTTATAATCATAGACACCTTTTTTCGAAATTGCTCTTGTATTTTTATTTTTTAACCTTTTGCGTTAGCGTTTCGCGAATCATCTTCCTCAATTCCAATTGTTTGTTTTCAACAACCCGCCTCGATGCAGGCCGATAGTACTCTGCGTATTTGCACTTTGCCAAACTATAGGATAAATCATCCATATTGCCTTTCAAATCTAATCCTAGTTTTATTGGCAGTGGAGAATCTACAACTGAAACATGGTAATCGAAACTAAGGTCAAAATTATGCCGCCCGGCTATTACCGCTTTATATTTATCCATAACTATCAGGAATGGATAAATATCAATTTCGTTACGGAAGACAGTGAATTCGGCAGATAAAGAATCAACAATATTTTCGGTTTTTTTATTGAAATTGAGCTTTTTGGCAATCTCACTGAAAGTCTCCCCATCCATCAATACTAAATTATTTCCTCTAATAGACGAAGCACCACGTAAAGTCGATCTTTTAATGTTATACAAAGAATCCAGGTATGTCTCAACAGCAATATGGAATTCTCCTTTCCCTCCAAATGATCGTAGCATAGGCATGAGTGAATCAATATCAGGAATCATGGTTAACAATTCACCGATCTCAATATCGAGCATATGATAATCCAGTCCAAGAAACAGGTGATTCTTTCGTGGAGTACGATACATAGCTGTTAGTTGCATCCTGGCAGCAGGGGTTTCAAAGATAAGTTCATCGAGCAATAAGATACCATCCTTGGCCCGCACATTCCCAATAATATTTGTAGCTGTATCAATTCCCAGGACAGCCATTTTAATATTGGTATTAAGTAATATATCTATCCCTTTAGGCACCATGTACGGGCCTGTATAAGCTGTATCACTGTCTGAAGATTCAGGCTGTTGTACTGCTGTTGTATCGCCATTCCCGATTCCGCTTGTAAGCGCCATTAATTGCGAAACATCTGTTATATTCGAAACAAAACTGAAGTTACCTCTCAATATTGAATCTCCCCTGAAATATGATAATACATTGCTTAAATTTCCTGTTAATTGAAAATCAGACTTGTCTATTTTTATTCTGCTTTCCTTAATATTAAATGTCTCTGGTTCAAAATTCATTTTTACTGAAGGAATCTCAATCGGATGGGAAAGACCTGAAATGGTAATACTACCCTGGTTCATGTCAATAAAACCTTTAACAAGCCATTGCAGAAAGATATCCTTTTGAGTATTGTCATTCAGAATATCGGTGTCTATGTTGATCTTTTTAACCACAGCCGAACTTTGCCCGATATGGGTTTTTAATTGATCACTATTATAAGATAACATGATCCTGGGCTGATCAGGCCTTTCAAACCTTGGAGATAAGGAAACTTTTCCATCCGGTTTTGTAATAGCAATGCCCATGGTATCCATCTCAGCAAATAAAGAATCCATGCTAAAGGAGCATATGAGATCTGGTATCCTGGCAGTATCTCTTACATCTGATGTTTCCAGTGTGACAAATGCATTTTGAAGTGATGCAGTAAAGCTTTCAAGTTTGCATGCTGACAGCTTGTCCGAAAAGATGCTTGCAAAAGCAAATTTTGTGTTTTGTACTGATGCTTTCCGGTTGGGCAATGCAAAGTCAATTTTTGACCGGTCAGTTTTAAGGGATATACTATCGTAGGTGACATCAATATCTGACAGGTTTATCGAGCCAGACAACTTCATTTTTTCAAGCTGTATCTTCTTTAATTGGGCCAGGGAAAAGTTTGTCCTAAGCTTCCCAACCGCTTTGCCTTTGAGCTTAATCTTTAAACTGTCCGGTATCATTGGAGCAAACTCATCAAGTCTTAAACGGATATTTGTTGTTAGATCACAGTAAATATCTGTAAAGAGGTGATTCACCAAACCTTCGATCCTAAGGGTTGATTGGGGTGTTTTGGCGTAAAACTTATTAATACGTACAAACGAGAGGGAGTCGGTTTTCAAATCGGAATAAAAAGAAATGTCCCCTTGAATATCATGTAAGGGAAGCGGAAAACCGGTATATTTCATAATTCCATTTTTCAGTAACAGGTGTATGTCCATCAATGGCGTGATGGAATCATTCAAGAGGCCTTTAATATTCCCCTGTGATGTCAAAAGGCCATCAACATCAATCCCTTCGAAATACGAATGGAATAATGGTGGCACCAATGCCTGCATATTTTTAACCGGCCAGGACGTAAACTTATAGTTAATATCAGTAATAATATTCTGGTTAATGGTGTCATTCTCCATAGTACCGTTTAGCAATAACTCCAGACCATTAATTGAAGCCCTTGCATTTTTAAGGTTTATGAACTGACGCGATGGAATGACATCGATGGGAATGTCGAGCTGTATCGAAGCCTGCTCAAGATATTTTTCTCCCTCGTATAAAAACGAGATCTCTGACCTGCTCACCTTTAGGCTACCACTTATACTATCCTGTGTAATAGTCCCGGCAATTTTTGCTTGTAGGTCTCGAATGACCGCATTGAGCTTTAATGAAAGATCATTATATTGAAGATTGATATCATTCAGTACAACATTCCTAATGTCAATAACAGGTAATATTGTTTCTGAATCTGTCCCGGGCGGTGAAGTTGTTTCTGTAGCTACGATGTCATAGTTGGTATTTCCTATACTGTCTGAAAAAACATGAATTGATCCGCCGGTCAGCTCTAACCCGACTAATATCAATTCTTTCTTTTTTAACCATGCAGCTGCATCAACAATAGCAATGATTTCTTCCACTTTAACCAGGGTATCACAGGGCGCATCAGTCACCGGATTAATTAAGGCAAACTGTTTGACCTTTAATTCAAAATTCGGGTAGGTGCTGAAAAACCTTAATTCAACTTCACCAATTTCTGATTTACAGGTGATAACTTTTTCAGCCTGTTTGCGAACAATGGGTGTAAACCGTTCAGGAGTGAAAACAAGCCACCACACAATGCCGATTGTAATAATCAGAACTGAAAATAAGGATAAG
>JAYEGO010000225.1:0-3661 GCA_034659155.1 Bacteroidota bacterium
GCGTAATGTAGATCTCTATATTGGTGGTGATGAACATGCCACAGGACATCTTATTTATTCGAGGTTCTGGAATAAATTTCTGTTTGATATTGGCCTTGCCTGTGAAGATGAACCATTTAAGAAGCTAATCAACCAGGGAAAAATCCAGGGCCGGTCAAACTTTGTATACAGGATAAATGGAACCAATAAGTTTGTTTCTGCCGGACTCAAAAAAGAATATAATACCGCAGCCCTTCATGTAGATATCAATTTAGTCGATAACGATTATCTTGACATTGAGGGATTCAAAAACTGGAGGCCAGAATTTAAAAATACTGAATTTATTCTTGAAGATGGGAAATATCTTTGCGGCTGGGAGGTTGAAAAGATGTCGAAATCGAAACATAATGTGCAGAATCCTGATGCCCTGATTGAACGATATGGTGCTGATACTCTGCGTTTGTATGAAATGTTTCTGGGGCCTCTTGAGCAATCAAAACCCTGGGATACAAATGGGATAGAAGGTGTTTCACGCTTTTTGAAAAAATTCTGGAGATTATTTGTTGCAGAAGATGGAAGCCTGAAATTAAAGATTTCTCCCCCTACGGAAGCAGAAAACAAGATTTTATACCGTACTATTGATAAGGTAAAAGGAGACATTGAAAGATTCTCCTTCAACACGGCTGTAAGCAGCTTTATGATCTGTGTAAATGAACTTACAGATATAAAGTCTTCCAACCGTGAAATCCACGAAAAGCTTCTTATCACACTTTCTCCCTTTGCTCCGCATCTTTCAGAAGAGCTATGGAGTCATCTGGGGCACAATTCAAGCATCAGCCAGTCTTCTTTTCCAAAAATAGAGCAACATTATCTCAAGGATGACAGCATAGAATACCCTGTTTCTTTTAATGGGAAAATGAGATTTAAGCTTGAATTTCCTGTAGACCTTGATAAAAAGTCAATTGAGGAAGCAGTACTTACAGAAGAAAAAACCAAAAAATGGCTGGAAGGAAAACAAATTGTAAAAGTTATTGTTGTTCCCGGAAAAATTGTAAACATAGTAATCAGGTAGTGAAAAAATATTTTTTATCCGGAAAATCGTTGATTGGGCTCCAGTGCGGGTTAATTCTAACCCTGCTTTGGACAAGTTCATGCAAGGAAAAATCATTCGAACAATCTCCTGTTCCCGAAAAAGCAGATACCATCGTTCTTGAAGAACCCGAAACCATTTACGGAATAGTTCTTGATTCATTTGAGATAAGCAAGGGGATGATACGGCGAAATCAGAACCTGGCTTCCATTTTTTCTGACCTCAACATTCCCTATGAAACCCTCCAGAAAATCATTGACAGTGCAGACAACATCTTTGATTTCAGGAAAGTAAAAAGAGGCAATCAATACCTTGTTTTCCATGAACCTGATAGTGCTAAGCTGGCACGCTATTTTGTGTATATTGACGATCCTGTCCATTATTTTGTTTTTGACCTTGGAGACTCCGCCAGGGTCTACCTGAAAACCAAGAAAATAAATTCTGAATTTAAAACCGTTTCGGGGGTGATTGAATATTCTTTGTGGCAAACAATTTTGGATGAAGGATTGAACCCGGAATTGACAAATCAATTATCGGAAATCTATGCCTGGTCTATAGACTTCTTTGGATTGCAAAAAGGTGATGCTTTTAAGCTTATCTATGAAGAACAATTTGTAGACTCCTCTTCCATTGGTGTCAGCAGAATCATGGCTGCATGGTTCAGCCATTCCGGGGAGGAGTTTTACGCCATTCCATTCCGGCAGAACGGGAAAGAAGATTACTTTGATGAGGAAGGGAATAGCCTGCGAAAGGCATTTTTAAAAGCTCCACTTAGATTTTCCAGGATCAGCAGTAAATTCTCTCACAGCCGTATGCATCCAATTTTAAAAATCCGAAGGCCACATCATGGCATTGATTATGCTGCTCCTATTGGAACACCTGTTCATGCCATTGGAGATGGAAAAATAATTGAAGCCAAATACAAAGGACAGGCCGGAAGACTGATAAAAATCAGACACAACAGTACCTATACCACTGCCTACATGCACCTTTCAAGATATGGTTCCGGAATCAAAACAGGGAAATATGTAAAGCAGGGAGATATCATTGGCTATGTTGGAAGCAGTGGACTTTCTACAGGGCCTCACCTTGACTTTCGGTTTTATAAGAATGGGACTCCAATAGATCCTCTGAAGGTTAAAGCCCCTCCGGTAGAACCAATAATTCCTGAAAATATGGAAAAATTTAAGAGGGTGGCTTCAGCCATGATACAGCTACTGGATACTGTTGAGTAAACCATTTATCACTTCAGGAAAGTGCTTGTATTCAAGCTGATGCACTTTGCTGGCAAGACTTTCAGGCGTTTCTGAATCTTCAATATCACAATAAGCCTGGAAAATAATATCGCCTTTATCATATTCTTCATTTACAAAATGTATACTGATCCCCGATTGCGATTCCCGGTTCTGTAAGATAGCCCTGTGCACATTCATCCCGAACATTCCTTTCCCTCCATATTTGGGAAGCAAAGCCGGATGAATATTTACTACCCTATTTGGAAATTTTCTTAAAATATTTACAGGCACCAACCACAAAAATCCAGCCAGTATAATCAGGTCAGGATCAAGTATAGATAAAATGTACAAAACCCGCCCATTTTCGTATAAATCACCCCTGTCAAAAACTTCCGTTTGAACCCCTAATTTTTCAGCACGCTCCAGCACAATTGCATCCTTTTTATTAGATAAAACAAGTATTACTTTTTTTTCGACCGTTTTGTTAAAATATTCGATTAGGTTTTGTGCATTTGTTCCCGATCCGGAGGCAAATATTGCTATAGTTTTCATAATCTGACAAATAAGGAATTATTAAGATGATATTTCTATTCAAATTTCAAAAAAACATTGTGATTTTCAGTATTAGAACTCAAAAAAAATTACTTTTGTTTGAAAAATAGTACTGAAATACATTTCTTTGCTGCGTATTTCAAAAAAATAAATCGAAGTTAAATTTAAATTTAAAAATTATGTCTGACATTGCATCAAGAGTAAAAGCAATTATTGTTGACAAATTAGGTGTTGATGAAAATGAAGTAACCACAGAAGCCAGTTTCACAAATGATCTGGGAGCAGATTCTCTTGACACTGTTGAGTTGATTATGGAGTTTGAGAAAGAATTCAATCTTGGCATTCCTGATGATCAGGCTGAAAACATCGGCACAGTTGGTGAAGCCATAAAGTACCTGGAAGATAACGCCAAGTAATCTTGCCATTGTTGTTTCACCTGATCAATATCTTATCGGGTGAAACAATCTCATCCTAACCATTTAGGTTTTTACTTTCTATACTGGCTGGCCTGTTATAGTTTGATTATTTAATTTGATAAGGCTTAATTTTATGGAATTAAAGCGAGTTGTCGTTACAGGACTTGGAGCATTGTCTCCATTGGGGAACACTGTGTTAGAGTATTGGGACGGACTGAAAAATGGGAAAAGCGGAAGTGATCTGATTACTTTGTTTGATGCAGAAAAATTTAAGACACGCTTCGCTTGTGAAGTAAAAGGATTTGACCCTAAGGAGCATTTTGAAAGGAAGGAATTGCGAAAACTTGACCGCTATTCCCAACTAGCTATTGTAGCTGCTGAACAGGCCG
>JAYEGO010000226.1:0-3655 GCA_034659155.1 Bacteroidota bacterium
TTTGACCACCATAGTTGCTGCTTATAAAAGTCCCCTCCCTGGTTATCAACTGCATCCTGGTAATTAACTCCATTTAAATCCTCTTCATCATCAGGGTAAGGTAATCTTCCGGGAATATAATTCCTGAGAACATCCACTGTATCTATATCTTCAATAATTATACCATTCAAAGTAAGGTCATATTTCTTCAACTGTGGAAAACCTGTCCTCCGGTATTCAGCATAAGCTTCCCAGCCATTCAAAAAGAGAACAATCCATTTTTGGGTAATGATTTGTTCCAGGCTATTGTCAAATGCCCCTCCATCTGCGAGAAAGTTGGTAATACTGGTATCGGCTATTTCATAATATTCCATAGCGCTGCGTACACCTTCCTCATACCATGTTTGGGCACTTTCTCCGGTCCAGGTCCTTTGTGCAGCTTCAGCCCTCAGGAAACAAACTTCGGCATAACTTAAAACCTGGTTTGACCAGACCGGGTTTTCTGAAAAATACCTTCCAATATAGGAAGTGCTGGAAACACCCATTCCCAATGCCTGGTTTTCCTTTTTATATGCATCCATCAGGTTAGGAACACCCCTGTAAGTATCAGGAGCTGTTTCAACTGCTTGTGCGTAAATAGTCAGCCTGGGATCATTTGACAGTTCTAATTGCAGCTTCATCAGTTCACTTATTTTCGGAACGGTTGTACCTGTCAATTCAGGACTGCTAGGGTTTTTTGAGCTTTTATTTAACTCATAATATGGATTCCACCAATCCTGAGCTTCAATGTATGAAAAGAGTGCACTTTCGCTATTATCTGACATAAGGTTACCTTCAGTAATTATCTCATTGATAACGGTCTGATTGCCACTTCTTACAGCAAGTCTTAAGCGTAATGAATTTGCAAATTTAATCCACAGGTCCAGGTCACCATCAAAGATCATATCATTGTTGTAGAATCCTTTAGATTTGTCAATTAATAAAGCAGCATCCTTCAGTACATTTAGCATATCTGCATAGATCTCTTCCTGTGTGTCGTATTTAGGTGTAATACTTTCAGCAGTATAGTTGTCAAGCAATTGAAACGCTTCAGAATAAGGCACATCACCCCATAAGTCAGTAACCCGGTGAAAACAATAAGTTTTCCATATTCGTGCCACCTGGTATTTATTTATATCATCCGGATTATCTACTGTTACTTTTTCCAGTATCTTACAATTCAGTAAGAGGCTTGAATAAAAATATTGCCACAGATTCTGGATTCTGTACTGATCAAATAAAGTATAGGGAGGCATTGTTGAATTCCCCCACACTGCTGCTGTTTGCATTATCCAGCGCTGAATATAGGTGTAATTATAATTTGAATAGATCCGGCCCTGACCAGAACCCCCATATTCCCCAGCTCCTTCCTTAATAACAAAATTGAAAATGTAATTTACATCGCTTGTTGACGGATTGTTTGGATTTGTATTGATCTCCTCAAATTTCTTTGTACATGAAAACAGGACTGCACCTGACATGAGGATAATAAATATATATATTCGTTTCATAATAATATAATTTCAGTTAGAACTCAATTCTCATGTTAAATCCAAAGGAGCGGGTAGGAGGCATTGCTGCATACTCCTGTCCGAGACCATTGTTATTTGAAGTAAAAGAAGACTCCGGGTCAATATTTGGTACGCCACTATATATTAACCAAAGGTTCCTCCCAACAAGCGAAAGCGATATACGGCTGATAATATTATTTTCAAACCAATGAGAAGGCAGATTGTAGTTGAGAGTTATATCCCGTAGCTTTACATAGGATGCATCATAAATATCCAATTCAGCTATCCCCCCCCATTTATGCTGGTGCCAGTAAAATTGGGGATCAATACCCCTGGTGTTTTCGCTGCCATCTGCCAGCACTCCATCTGCAACATAACCAACTGTGCCTGCCAGTTTTTCTTCTTCGGTCGCATTGTACCATGATTCCCGCCCTTCAAGCGTTTCAACAAATTGCCCGTTATCTGATCCATATTTATTGGTTTTCGAGAATATATCACCTCCAATTTGAAAACCTATAGAAAAAGCGAGTGAGAGGTTCTTGTAGCGAATATTATTGGTAACACCACCTGCCCAGTCAGGGGTAATGTTTCCTATAACACCACGCTCTTCAAGGATATAATATCCATCTTCACCTATCAAGGCACGGCCATTATTGGGATCATCCTTACTTCCATAATAACGAGCTAAGCTGGTTCCGATAATTTCTCCATAAGGACGACCGGGAATTGCAACTATGTCAATTTGACTTGTATTTGTAATTGTCAATTGCGAGAGCCCGCCAAGCAGTGATAATACTTCATTTTTATTTTTAGCAAAATTTATATTGATATCCCAGCTTAAGTCATTCCTTTGAACAGGAGTACCGCTTATTTGAATCTCAATTCCTTTGTTTGATATCTCCCCTCCATTGGTAAGGATGTGACTGAAACCTGAAGCTTTGGAAATTTCTGCGGTTACAATTTGATCATATGTTGTTTCATTATAGTAGGTCATATCAAAACTCAAGCGGTTCATAAAAAAGCGCAAATCAGTTCCTATTTCCCACGAACCGGTATTTTCAGGTTTCAGATCAGGATTATACCCACTGTTGCTTAAATATACCGCAGGGACATCGCCGTATTTCTGATTGATAAATTCATAGGAGAGCATGTGAGGAGAAGTATCATTCCCAACATAAGCATAGGAGAACCTGAGCTTACCAAAACTTAAATATTTCTTATCTATGCCAAGGGCCTTTGTAAAGACAAAGCTTGCATTGACCGATGGATAAAAATACGAATTGTTGCCTATAGGCAAGCTGGAAGACCAATCATTACGTGCTGTTAGTTCTGTATACAACCATCCTTTATAAACCAACAGGGCTGATCCATAAAATGATTGTATGATTTTTTCTCGTCTCGATGAACCCACAGAGGTTTCTGCAGGATATTTTGGATTGTTGAGCGAGAAATAATTGGGAACTGCCAGGCCAGGAATAGTTGTAGATTGATAATCAACAAAGTAATTATAATAATTCCCGCCGACATTTACATTCAGGCTCCAGTCGTCTTCGAATGTTTTGTCAGCAGTAAGTAGGAAGTCATGATTCAGTGACCTGTAATTCACCCAACGCTCAGTATACGAACCTTCTCCGTTGGCTCTCAAGGCATTGTTAGCAATTCTTAAAAACCTTTTAGACAAGTAGGTATCCATGCTGGTTCTTACAAATCCCCTCAACCAGGGAGTAATGTTGAAATCAACTTTTGCAAAGCCGATAAACTGGTCTTTGTGGTCATTGTTGTAGTTTTCATAGGCTTCCCAATATGGGTTGGTATGCCAGGCATCAGAAAAATACCAATTTTGTTCGTTGCCATTACTTCCCATACGATCGTTTTCGAGTGTATTAATATTAATGCTTCGGGGCATCCATATAAAGTTCCTTGCTCCTGTTCGTGAATCTCCCTGCCCAACACGGTTAAAGGCATCTTCGCGTATATAATTACCTTTAAAACTAAAACTAAAAATATCATTCAGCTTTGCATTCATATTGAAATTTACATTTTTCCTGTCATAAGTACTATTAGGTTTCAGACCACTGTTATTAAGTGATCCTGCAGAAAAACGCCAGTTGAAATTTTCACTTCCA
>JAYEGO010000227.1:0-3652 GCA_034659155.1 Bacteroidota bacterium
TTTCGCCGGATCAGGCAAAACCCCAGGATACAGGTTTTCACCTCTACAACAGTGAAGAAAATTTCGGGTTCTGAAGGAAACTTTGATGTTAAGCTGGAAATGAAGCCTGAATATGTCAATGATCAATGTACAACCTGTGGTGATTGTGTGGAAGTGTGTCCGGTAGAAAAAGACAACGATTTTAATCTGGGACTGGATAAAACCCGGGCAATATTCCTTCCACATGAAATGGCTTTTCCTCATAAATATGTAATAGATGAAAATGTATGCCTGAAAGAGGAATGCAGGAAATGCCAGGAAGTATGTAAATATGATGCTATAAATTTTGAACAATTTCCTGAAATTATTGAATTAAAAATTGGCTCAATTGTTTTTGCAACAGGATGGGAACTTTTTGATGTTTCACAGATACCTGAACTGAAATTTGGTGTATTTCCTGACATCATTACCAATCTGATGATGGAAAGAATGGCCTCACTGGATGGTCCGAATAAAGGAAAAATAGTTAAGCCATCGAATGGTGAAGCTCCCAAAAATATTGTTTTTGTTCAATGTGCAGGTTCACGTGACGAGTCTTATCTCCCTTATTGTTCCGGTGTTTGCTGCTCTGTTTCCCTGAAACAGGCTTTGTACGTGACTGAACAATATCCGGAAGCTAATGTAAAGATCTTTTATATTGATTTGCGCTTGATGGGCAGGCATGAAGATTTTCTGAACCGGATACTGGACAATCCCAGGATAGAGTTAATCAAGGGAAAAGTAGGAAAAATAAGCGAGGAAAAGGAAACAGGAAATATGATATGCGAAGCTGAGGATGTTTTATCGGGCGTAAAAATTTCATCTGTAGCCGATCTTGTAGTACTGGCCGCGGGGATGGTTCCAAATGTTTCCCCTTTGGAACAAATCGCAACAGACGAATCAGGCTTTGTCTCGGCAGAAAAACTTGAACCCGGTATATATGCTGCAGGATGCAACAAAAATCCACAGGAAGTTTCCGCATCGCTTAAAGATGCAACTGGTACTGCTTTAAAAGCAATACAATCAGCTAAACAATAAATGAACAAAGAAGCGAAAAAAATTGGTGTGTATGTATGTTCAGGTTGTGGCATTGGCCAAAGCCTGGATATTGACGCCTTACAGTCTGCAGCTTCTGAGAACATTGAGATTTCAATTTCCAGAACTCATTCCTTTTTGTGTCAAAAAAAGTACTGTGAAATAATTCACAATGATATTGTCGACAAGAGCCTGAATACTATTGTAATAGCTGCCTGCTCACCACGTGTAAAAACTAAAGAATTTTCATTTGAACCTTCTGTAGTTGTTGAACGCGTAAATTTGAGGGAGCAGGTAATTTGGTGTAACCCGCCGAATGAAGAAGACACTCAAATGCTTGCTGAAGATTATGTCAGAATGGGAGTTGCAAAGGCCCTTGCTGTTGAGCAACCGGAGCCTTATATTTCTTCAAGTCTGAATTCTGATATTCTGGTTGTTGGAGGAGGAATTTCCGGAATTACTTCAGCAATTGAAAGTGCTAAAGCCGGATACAGAGTTGTAATTGTTGAAAAAGAAGCACAAGCAGGAGGATGGTCTTCCAGGCTTTTAAAACAGGTTCCGTATTTAGATCCGTTTGACAATTTACAAGACCCCATCATACATGAAAAGATTAAAGAGCTTCAGAGCTTTAAAAATATTACCCTGCTTACTTCATCCGAAATCAAAGAAATTTCGGGACAGCCTGGCGAGTTTACAGCTTCCATATTAAATAACAATACTATAATAGAATATAAGGTGGCTTCCATTATTCTTGCTACAGGCTGGGAACCTTATAATGCCGCAAACTTAACAGAATTTGGCTATAGTATGCATGCTGATGTTGTTACTAATGTTGAGCTGGAAGAAATGGCAAAAAGTGGCACAATTATTCGGCCATCAAATGGGCAAGCTGTAAAAAGTGTATTATTTATTCAATGTGCCGGATCCAGAGACAAAAATCATCTTCCTTATTGTTCTGCATTCTGTTGTGCCACCTCATTGAAACAGGCAAAGTATATCCGCAATTTCAGTACAGAAACAAAGGTATTTGTAGTTTACAAGGATATCCGAATGCCCGGGAAACTTGAATATTTCTATAAAGAAATCCAAAAAGACGAACAAATATTCCTGACAAAAGGAACAGTATCAGAGATTTCAGAAGAAAACAATCAGTTATTGGTCACAGTTAAGGATACCTTAATTGATGAAAAAATAAATATCAAAGTTGACCTTGTAGTACTGGCCACGGGAATGACACCCAGAAATAGTGAAGATCTCAATTTAACATACAGGCAGGGGAAAGGTCTTCCCGGACTTAAATACAATTTTCCAGATTCGCATTTCATCTGTTTCCCTTATGAAACTCAAAGGACTGGTATATATGCTGCAGGTGCCATCAGGGCCCCTGGTACCATATCTGCATGTATTGAAGATGCTACGGGAGCGGCTTTAAAAGCTATTCAATGTATCGAAAGTACCAAACGTGGCGAATCGGTTCATCCGCGCTCTGGTGACATTAGTTCTCCTGAGCTTTATATGCAAAGATGTACTGATTGTAAACGGTGTACCGAAGAATGTCCATTTGGAGCCTATGACGAAACTGAAAAGGGAACACCTTTACCAAATCCATACCGTTGCCGCAGCTGTGGAATCTGCATGGGTTCATGCCCTGAAAGAATTATCAATTTTAAAGATTTTTCGATCAATGCCGTTTCATCCATGATCAAAGCAGTTCATATTCCCGATGAGTTTGAGGAGAAACCAAGGATCCTGGCATTTGTCTGCGAAAATGACGCTTATCCTGCCTTTGATATGGCGGGCATAAACCGGTTACAATATAGTGCATATATTAGAATCATAGCTGTTCGCTGCATTGGTTCGGTTAATAAGGTATGGATCTCCGATGCCCTGTCACAAGGCTTTGATGGTATTCTTCAGATTGGATGCAAGCCAGGAGATGATTATCAATGCCACTATATTCATGGCAGTGAACTAACTGAAAAACGGGGAGAAAATATACAGGAAACATTACAAACCATGATGCTTGAACCTGAAAGGATCAGGACTGAATATATTGAAATAAATGAATTTAATAGAATCCCCGAAATGATAGAGGATTATTTGGAAACAATAGAAGAAATAGGACCTAATCCGTTTAAGGATATTTAAGACAGGAATGTTGGAATGATGGAATAATGGAATCTTTGAGCCCGGAGGACCTGGGAAAGTTGATGTTTTGAAAATAAGAAGTGGCTAAGGAGCGATAAAGCAACAAAGATTACGCTCGACTACAATTGAATGACGATTGCGAAGCAATCATATGACGCAGGCGAAGCCTGCAAATGACACGACCGAAGGGAGTGAATGACATGAGGACATAGCCAAATATCTAACACGAACATAGTGAGTGAATAAACATTTGGAGTAAAGCATGATTCAAAATTTATGATTTTCATAGAACCGGATATTGACTTTATTAAACATCTTAAAAAGAACTGTGGTTCAGCCCTTTCTACCTGCATGCAATGTGGGAGTTGCACTGCTGTATGTGATCTTTCACCAAAAAATAATCCCTTTCCCCGAAAAGAGATGATTTGGGCAAGTTGGGGATTGAAAGAAA
>JAYEGO010000228.1:0-3639 GCA_034659155.1 Bacteroidota bacterium
ATTTATTGATGATACAACCGGCAGGAATATGAAATTTCTTGACCAGTTCGTAAACCCTTTTCAGATCATGAATACCCGAAACAGAAGGTTCAGTGACCAGAATAACAAAATCAGCTCCTGAAAGTGAGGAAACTACCGGACAGCCAATACCGGGAGATCCGTCAATCAGTATAAATTCCTTTTTAAGTTCTTTGGCTAGCTGCTTTGCTTCATTTTTAACTTTAGCCACCAGTTTTCCTGAATTGTCTGCTCCAATTCCCAAACGGGCATGTACCATTTTGGTTCCGGTTTTTATAGATGAAATAAACCATTTGCCCACATTCAGGTCTTTATTAATTATTGTATCAGTTGGACAAACCCTTGCACAGTAACCACATCCCTCACAGGAAATTGGATCAACTATATATTGCTCATCGATTATTGAGATTGCATCAAAACGACAAACTTCCATACATTTTCCACATTGAGTGCATTCTTCCTGTAGTATTTCAGCAACTTCTCCACTATAGAAATCTTCTGATCCGGCAAAATCAGGCTGCATTAAAAGGTGCATATCTGCAGCATCCACATCACAATCAGCAAGCACTGCATCTTTACCGGCCAGAAAAGCCAGGGCTGCAGTAATTGATGTTTTTCCGGTTCCTCCTTTTCCTGATATGACAACAATTTCTTTCATTGAGTATGGAGCTCTTTTTTCACCTTATTCCAGAGATTCATTAATTCATTTTTAAATTCAGGGATCTTATTATAGATAAGTTCTCCCCTGCTGTAAAGTTCAGCTATTTCCCTGCTATTGGGAATTTTTGCAAGTATTTGAATTCTTTCATTCTCACAGTATTCAAAAACCTCATTATTCCCTATTCCAAACCGATTTACCACTACACCAAATGGTTTATTTAATTCTCTCATGGTTTCCACGGCAAGTTTTAAGTCGTGTACCCCAAATGGTGTGGGTTCTGTAACCAGGATTACAAAGTCCACATGTTTTGTAGCTTCAATAACCGGACAGGATGTCCCAGGAGGAGCATCAAATATTACCGGCATATCCTCATTATAATTGTCTTGAACGAACCTATTGGTTTGGGCAATTAGTTGAGTGCTTTGTTCCTCTCCAACATGAAGCCTGCTTTCAATAAAATTGAGCTGATTTAGCTGATAGTTCCTGATCCAGCCAATTTCCTTCTGAACCATAGGGAGGGCATCTGCCGGACAAAGTTCAGAACAGGCATAGCAACTATGACAAAGCTCGGGAAAAACCATGATTGTTTGACCGAGTTGGATAATTGCATTATAATTGCACACCTCCTGGCATTCTCCACAAAGGGTGCAATCCTCCTTTTTCCATTCAGGAATCATTTTATACTGCAAGTGTTCGCCTGATAGCTTTCCTCGAATAAACAAACCCGAATTGGGTTCTTCCACATCAAGATCTACCAGAACTACAGGTTCTGATTCAGATAACCAGGCTGTAAGGTTAGTGGATATAGTTGTCTTACCGGTTCCTCCTTTTCCGCTGGCAATAGCTATCTTCATTCTTTAATGATCACAAAGGTTTTGACCACTCTGGAGTTGATCCTGAAGATATTGCTCTACCAGTGCTTCGGGCAAATCACTGTTTACGCCAATGAAAACTTCAATATTATTCTGAATGAATAAATCCTGTGCTTTTACACCCAGGCCTCCGGCTATGATTACCTTTACACCATGACTTGCCAGAAACTTTGGATATGTCCCAGGTTGATGTTCAGGTGGCTGAATATAATCAACCTTCATAATCTCATCATCCACGGTTTCCACAATGGCAAAATTATCACAATGCCCAAAATGAGCACATAGTTTTTTATTGATTGTTGGTATTGCAAATAGTTTCTTCATTCGCTGCGTTATTAATTTGTTTAACAAGGATCCCAAATTACCAGAATTAAAGCACCGGTTTCTGACTCAAAAGGACCATGCTCTTCCTGCGGGTAGAAAATTTGGTACGAACCAGAAGAAAATGTTTTATTATTGCTTCTATACTCGCCTTCCAGAATAAAATGCTGCTCTGTTGTAACATGCGAGTGTGGAGCCATATTAAATCCTTCAGGCAGTTTTAATAAAACCGTTCTGGCACCATTCTCATCTCTCAAAACTTTTCTTTTAGTTCCATCGGAATACTCATTCGCATCCTCCCAGTTATTGTCATCATATAAATTAATAATATTTTTCATAATGTTTCCTCCTTTATTTTTTAAGTAATTCCTCCCGAATCATAGTTTTTCCACAGGAAGGGCATTTAATTGTGGTGCATTTTACTCCCTGTTGATGCGGCATACGTTCTCCGCATTTTGCACATACACAATATCCACCCGTTCCCATGGCACCTCCTTTATTCCTGCCCTGTCCTCCACCACGACCTAAACCGCGGCCTTGTCCCTTGTTCAATCCTTTTCCTGAAGCATTCATCTTTAATACTTATTTATTAATTAATTGTTGCAAAATAAGAACCAGGCTGTTTGTTTAAAAGCCTGATCCTTCATACTGTTAATCCTCATTCAATTTAGACTGCTGATCTTCAAGAGAATTTTCAAGAGAAGATAGTCTGTCTTTAAGAATGCGAATTTCATTTTCTAAAAGAGTCTTTTCAGAAACATCTGAAAAATCATCGCGATATGGATTTCCAAATCTATGTTGAAATCCATAGCCACCACCAAACCTATGGCCAAAACCACCACGAAATCCTCTACCACAACCTCTTTCGTAAAAATCTGGTCCTGCAGAGTATCCCGGATAATCATTCCCGACACAATACCCTAATTTTCTACCTGTCATTTGACCCTCTCCTCTTGGGCCTGTTCTGTCTCCTCTTGGCATAATACCCTCCTTTTTTTTTATTTGAATCAGTGCAACAAATGCCATGTCCGAAACCTCCTGCAAGATTTACCAGGCTGGTGGATTTGCAGTTCGGGCATTCAGCAAATGATGCATTAATATTTGTTTTAAACATATACCCACAACTTTCACATCGTATGATATTATTTCTGAAATGAATATTCCCCCCATCAATAGTTAATAGTTTTCCCTGTATTAAAAATTCAGCTAGCTTTTTTCTGGCCCTTTCAATTAAGCGACTAAATGTAGATCTTGAAATTCCCATTTCGCCAGCTGCCTCCTCATGGGAATATGCGTTATAGTCAGCCAGTCGTATAGCTTCGAACTCATCTAAAGAAAGTTTTGATCTTTTCAGATTTACGCCAGGCACACCCAGTGGTTTAAATTCACTATACAGAGGGGGCTCGTGAACAATCCTGTTATTTTTTGGCCTTGGCATTAGAAATGTTTATTTAGAGAATTCACAACAAAGATAATGCACATATGCTCATAATGCAAATTTTTTCTATAATATTTTACTTTTTAATTTTGTTGAGCTGGAAAATTGGATAGGAATCCTTTGGACAGCATCTATTTGCCAGGCAATAGTTTCCGAAACCCTGCCAGCAGGAAAGATCGGAATCCCAGGTTGATAAGCTTCACTTAACACTACTCCTTATCATAAAGATGTGTGATATCCAAAATAAAACCTTCCATTCCCATTGGTTTATTCCCAATATAGAAAGGGTTTGCAGAGAGAATATGCTTTCCTGTAGTATTATCCTTACA
>JAYEGO010000229.1:0-3638 GCA_034659155.1 Bacteroidota bacterium
CTCACCTCCATAATCTGCACATGTTTGCGCAAGGCTTATGGCCATACGTGCATCATCAAACTGACCATCATGATATATCAGCCCGCCTTTAAGTCCCTTTTTTTCTACAGTGGGTAAAGCTTCAATGCACTCTTCTTTTGAAATATGTCTTGAAGGACCGAGCCCCAATTTCCCCGCCATAAAATCGTATACTTTTAAACCAACAGTATAAAACGGGCCTCCCCACCATTCATAGATGGGTATAACAAATGCCTGGTTTTTAACAAGATGTGGAGCATTATGAAACATCAAACCTCTTTCTTTCAGGGCTTCAAATACCAAAGAGACATCCCCTTGCTGTAAATATCGTACACCTCCGTGGGCTAGCTTGGTACTTCTGCTGGAGGTACCCTTAGCAAAATCGCTTTGCTCGAGTAATAAGGTCTTATACCCTCTTGAGGCTGCATCCAGAGCTGTTCCAAGTCCGGTGGCACCACCTCCAATGACCAACACATCCCAGGAGTCATTCCTTGTGTTAAGCTTTTTTATTGCTGATTCTCTGTTCATGAATTCCATTTCTTACTCCTTTCAAGTGCTTTATTCCAGTTTCTGATCACTTCATTAAAGCCTGTTGATTTTGCCTTCGGCTCAAACACTTTATCTTCCTTCCATTGATCTTTAATTTCTTCAATACTATTCCAGAAACCCACAGCTAACCCGGCAAGGTATGCTGCCCCAAGAGCAGTTGTTTCGATAATAACAGGCCTTACTACCTTTTTATTTATGGCATTTGCCTGGATTTGCATGAGCAAATTATTTACAGCTGCTCCGCCATCAACTCTAAGTTGCGAAGTATTTACACCTGAGTCCTTAGTCATGGTAGATATAACGTCCATTGACTGCAGGGCAATAGCTTCAAGTGCTGCTCTCGCAATATGGGCGTCGGATGTACCACGGGTGATGCCTATTATTGTGCCGGTAGCGTATTGATCCCAATGAGGAGCACCCAATCCTACAAAAGCAGGTACAAAATATACGCCGCCATTATCTTTGACACTTCCGGCAAGATTTTCAATTTCTGAAGCAGATTTTATTATATTCAGCTGGTCTCTTAACCATTGAACAACTGCACCACCAATAAAAATGCTTCCCTCCAGGGCATAGGTAACCTTTCCATTAATTTGCCAGGCTATAGTAGTAATCAAATTATTATTTGATGAAATAGCTTTTGTTCCGGTATTCATCATTACAAAACAACCTGTTCCATATGTATTTTTTACCATACCGGGCTCAATGCACATTTGTCCGAATAAGGCCGCCTGCTGGTCACCTGCAATACCTGAAATAGGAATTTCACCATCAAAATGCTCTTTTACAGTAAACCCGTAAACTTCACTGCTTTGTTTTACTCCGGGTAGCATAGCTGCAGGGATATCAAAAATATTTAATAGCTCCTCATCCCATTTCATGTTATGAATATTAAAAAGCATTGTTCTGCTAGCATTGGTAGCATCAGTAACATATGTTTTACCATGTGTAAGACGCCAGATAAGCCAGGTGTCAATAGTGCCAAATGCAAGTAGTCCCTTATTTGCTTTTTCTTTTGCCCCCGGAACATTATCCAGTATCCATTTTATTTTCGATCCGGAAAAGTAAGCATCAACCACAAGTCCGGTTTTTTCCTTTATCAGTTTGTCAAACCCTTTGCTTTTTAATTCATCGCAATAGCCTGCTGTTCTCCTGTCCTGCCACACTATGGCATTATGAATTGGCTTTCCGGTTTTTCTATCCCAAACCAATGTTGTTTCGCGTTGGTTAGTTATGCCAATAGCTGCAATATCGGAAGCATTTATTTTTTGTTTTTCAAGAAGATCGCGAATAACAAATTTCTGGGTAGACCATATCTCTTCAGGATTGTGCTCTACCCACCCCGGTTGGGGGAAAATTTGCTCAAATTCTTTCTGTGAAACATTTAACAGTTGACCCGCATGGTCAAACAGGATTGCCCTGTTACTTGTAGTTCCTGAATCTAGTGCTAGAATATATTTTTTCATAAGTTCTTAATACTAAATCCATATTTCTACAATCATCTGACTCCGCTGGAGTCATGGAATAAGAAGTATTCCTGTAATATATTGGAACTGAAAAACCTCAAAAGTTACCTGTAATTTATTAATTACATAATAAATATTCCAGATTTCCTGCAGGACTCCAGCATTTGTTCGGGCCATATGCTTGCCTGTACTTCCCCTATATGTGCTTTTCTCAAAAAGTACATACAAAGCCTTGATTGTCCTATTCCCCCACCTACTGATTCAGGGAATTCACCATTAAGCAGACGCTTATGAAAGAGCAGGTTCCGCTTCTCATTCATACCACGAATATCAAGCTGTCTCAAGAGCACTTCTTTATCAACACGTATTCCCATGGATGAAAGCTCAAAAGCCTTTTTAAGGATTGGGTTCCAGATTATAATGTCACCATTCAATCCTTTAAAACCATTTTCTGTTTCAGTTGACCAGTCATCATAATCAGGGGCCCTGCCATCGTGGGGTTTACCTGACTCAAGGTCATGCCCTATTCCAATTATAAATACAGCTCCATATTTTTTCACTATACTGTTTTCCCGCTCTCCAGGGTTTAAATCAGGGTACATGTCCATTAATTCTTCGGAATGTATAAAGTGAATATTGTCTGGAAGTAATGGTACAATGTCAGGATGGTTTTCATAAACAATAAACTCTGTGCGCTTAATTACAGAATAAATTTTGTTAACTATTGACTTGAGATACGAGAGGGTACGGTCTTCAGGTAAAAGAATTTTCTCCCAATCCCACTGATCAACATATAGCGAATGAATGTTATCCAGTTCTTCATCGGGTCTAATAGCATTCATATCAGTATAAATTCCATAAGTGTTTGATATTTTATAATCGGCAAGTATCATTCTTTTCCATTTGGCCAGGGAATGCACTATTTCAGCTTCAGTTTCTGCCATATCCTTTATCCTGAATGATACTGGCCGTTCAATTCCATTGAGCTCGTCATTTATACCCGTTCCCCTTTTAACAAACAGGGGTGCTGTTACACGCCTGAGCTTAAGTTCAGAAGAAAGATTCATCTGGAAAAAATCTTTTATCATCTTAATTGCCCTTTCAGTCTCTTTGAGCTTAAGAATTGGCTTATAGTCTACTGGAATTTCAAGCTTCATTATGCAGGAATTATTTTGATTGTTTATTTGAATGATAAGCAAATATAGTACTTAAATCATTGTTTTGAATCGAACATAGATAATTGAATACGAATTATAAAGGTAGTTGCTATAAGCTTGTCATTTTTACTCGTCTGACCACTAATGGTTATGGCCAGAAGATAGCTTTTATCTTTTTACTCTATGAACTTACCCAATAGTGGTCTGACGAGTACTTTTCACTCATGGTTATGGGCTACAGATAGCTTTTTCTATTTAGTCGATGAATAAACCAGGAGGTTCCTTATACATGAAAACCGGGAACTGTCATTGATGTTATATAAAAAAATAACTGCGGATATTTTTGATATCCGCAGTTACTAAAATTAAATAGACTTTTGAGGCTTGGTTTTCAACATAGAAGACAGCCCCTTAAAAACATTCAGTAACAAATCACTTACCTGATCAC
>JAYEGO010000230.1:0-3626 GCA_034659155.1 Bacteroidota bacterium
ATAGGTTTCTTCATGAGAAATGGAACCAGGAATAAAAAAGCCCCAAACACGATGGAATATGTAGAACCGAAAATTCCTACCAGTGGATGTGCTGTCATTATTGCAAAAAACTGATCTGAATCGATCTGTGGGATGGGCTGGATCTGGTATATCCTCATAATCATACCCTCAACCACAGCAAGCAAATAAAATACCAATCCGAATATAACCATACGCAATGCAATCTTTTGCAAGCTGGTTTGTGAATCGGGTTTGAATAAACCTTCTTCACCATTCATTAATGTTTTTAGAAAACTCATAGTTAATATTTTTAGTTTTTTAAATGATCTTAATTATTATTCAGGATGTTTCTATTCTATTGCAGTTACAACTACAACATCTTTTTCTATCATTTGGGTCCCTGCAGGTCCCGAATACTCTGTAGACCTGATCGAATAAACACCTGGTTTAACAAACTGCCACATAACGTCATTCATATGGCCGGGAACAACCTGCATTTGAAAGAGCATAGAATTATCTTCCCGAAATAATCCAAATCCATAAGTAAGATCACTGGATGTAACATTAAACATTACCTTGTCATTTACATCAATAAGTAGCTTTTCGGAAGGCAAATTGAATTTGTGATTGCCAACTGTGATGTCAAACACCTTATCAGGTGTAATCTCTCTCCGGTTTAAGTCCATATGTTTCCATGGGATGGTTTGGGCAGTGGCGATGTGAAGTGAAACGCCAAGTACCACCAGAAAACCAACCCATGTGTAAAACAGAGCAGGCTTGACAATTGTGCCTTTGCCCTGCCTGCCGGCAGGCAAGGCTTTTTTTGTAACGGCCACAGCAAACCAGGCCATCACAGACATAATGGCAATGGTATAGGCTGTGTACGCAATTGTTTGTCCATTCAGAACAACACTTGAATCAACCATAATAACCTCCAGTTTTTAGTTAGTAAATTGTTTATTAAGGGTTTATTAATATTGCATTTTTTATTGAATTGGTTTCAGGTCAGCAATCTTTGAATTACCAAGATCTGCCAAACTGGTATTTTTAAGAGTGTCAATTACTTTTTGCTTTGTTTCCGCCCATATATCATGCATGGGACATGGATTATCCAGATCACACTGGTAAAGACCGATGAGACATTTATCAAAATTTTCGAAACCTTCAATTGAATCAATTATATCAGACAGGTAAATATCCTCCAGTTTTTTTGCAAACACATAACCTCCATTTCTGCCCCTGTTGCTTTTTATAAAGCCACTTTTAGTAAGTTGAGTCATCAAACGACTGCCATATCGCTTTGGGATACTCAATTTATCATAAAGGAGATGGGCCGTATACTGTGGGAAATTTTCCGTAGCCATGAAGCTAAGGATTTTAAGGGCATATTCAGAAGTTTTGTTCAGGATCATATAATGCTACCTTGAGGTATTATTTTATAAATGTAGTTTGAATGGCAATTCAATTCTAAAAAACAGATATGTTATAGAACATGTTTGATTAAAGGATTTCTTTTCTGACTTCTTAGTAGTAGAGTAGAGGACATGTTATGATATAGAAGGTTTTCTCACTCTTCATTCGTGCATTAGTTCTTTATTAGTGAATTAGTGGCCTCAAAAAAAGAAAGCCACCGATGCACGGATGGAAGACGAATTGTAAGTATTACTTGTCTGACCACTTATGGTTACGGCCAGTAGATGTACTTATTATTTCACCCAATGTATTTACTAATAGTGGTCTGACGAGTTCCCAGGGAAAAGCATATTATGGAAATCTCAATTGAACTATTCTGCTTCTTCAGCCTGAAATTTTGAAAACCACCACCATGAAATACCACCAATAAAAAGTATTCCCAGGATACCCCCAAACAGGGCAGCGGGAATGATATTCATTAATATTTCTTTGCTTATGCCTGAAATTACAAATACTGCAGCAATCAGTGGAATCCAGTTGAAATGATACCTCAAGAAAAGGATATATACCAGCAACAAAACACCGCCAACAAGAAGACCGGATGCAATCCAGTATATATAATTCTCAAGGCCTGAAGCCTGGAGCAATATTCCTGTGAGTATTACCAAACCCCCAAATAAAAGTTTAGACTTAGTCCATTTGCTGGTAAACTGATCCAATGCAAAGTAAAGGATCAATAAGAAACCTGCAGTTGCAATATAGCCCTGAATATTACCCATGCCCATACTTAATGCAGGGAAAAGGCTTCCTGCGGCAGAATAATCTCCAATAAGGGGACTGGCTTTAATATCAAATTTCATCAAAAGCGACTGTAATCCTACGAGGAAGAACCCAAGTCCTATAGCTTTTAGCCAACCGTAGGTACCGGTAGGGGTGGAGCTGACCAGTTTGGTGGACATTCCACCAATGATTCCAAATCCGGCGGATAAAAAGATTCCTCCTATTCCAATTGATACTAACATCATGGTTATGAAATTAGACATGGGCATACTGGTCTGGTATGCATACATCATAGAATCCCAACTCAGGAAAATATTCACAATGAATAGAACAAGTATTCCAACTCCAAAATAGATAAACAATTCGGGCGAAAATTTCTTCCGCGTCCATCGAATGATCCCCCAAACAATACCTGCAACAAGCAATATGATGGGAAGAGCACTACCTATTCCTCTCAGTATTCTTAGCTTACTTTGCTTGTCTTTATAAGTTCTTTCCCAGTCTTCAGGAATATGCACATAAGCAGAGGCAGAAATTGCCTGGTCTCCGGCAATGGATACCCGGTACCTTCCCTGGCCTTTATCAAGATCGTAGTTCAGAGTATCTGCATAAACAAAGGTCCAGTCTCTACGATTCTCCTGTTTTTCAGGCTTTATAGAAATTTCTTTTAGTGTTTGTCTATCCATTCCAAAGAACTCGCTTATTGAGATATCAGCCAGAACTTGTGCTTCCTGCTGTTCCAGAATAGCACCTTCCCATTTTTCAGGTATTTTATGAGAATAACTCAAAATATTTCCCTGTACACCGATACCAATACTATACTCTTCAGCACGGTCTTCCACTTCCCCGGATGATTTAACCAGTCTGATATTCCATCCTGGAGGAGCAAGAAAACTTCCAAGGGCTTTTTCATAGCCTTCTTTTCCATATTCCAACCATATGAATTTGTGTGTAAGTCCGGTTCTTGCTGAAATATTTGACATTAGGGTCCAATCCTTTACATCTATTTCAAAGCGTTCAGAAAGGGCAATTACCGCAATCTCTTCAGCCTCCTGTTTTGAAATGTCCATTCCAGGTGCATCAGCTTTAAAAGGAGTGAAAAACAACCAGAGTGCAATTCCTGCTATCCCGGCCGGGATGAGAATCTTACCAAATGTGGATTTTTCAGGCCCAAGCTCTACTTTCTTAACCTTTTCCTTTATTATTTCTTCTGGTGCTTCCCATCCAATATTCCTAAGTTTATCCGGAACATCTGTCCATTTCCTGTTTCTAAATCTCCGGTAAATAACTATCCATAATGGTATAAACAAAAATACCAGTACCAGTATCCTGTCGGTCCAAATGCCAGGTGATTTTGCAACCCATAATGGCAGAGAGAACCAGAAAACATCTATAGCAAAATGAGCAATGATGATCGGGATCAGGCCGTAACC
>JAYEGO010000231.1:0-3624 GCA_034659155.1 Bacteroidota bacterium
CCTGCCTTTTGTATCTTTCAGAAAATCATCAAATTCCTGCAGGGATGAAACTTGCAGGATTTGCCCAACTGCTGCAGCCTGAACCAGAAAAACTTGAATATTTTCATCCATCATTATCCTTGAAATTGTCTGATTACCCTGATTTTGCAGCTTTTAAGAAATATAATTTCACAGCTGAAACCAGTCAGCATAAAAGTGAAGTTCAGGTTGAGATCTATACACCTATCACAGCAGATATGTCTGATTCCGTGTACATGGGCATAGATATAGGATCTACCAGTACCAAGCTTATGCTTGCAAAAAATGGAGATCCTATTATAGGGCTTTACACATATACTGATGGACAACCACTTGCCGCTAGCAAAGCTTTATTTGAAGCCTTAAATCAGGTAGAAAAAGAATATAATATCCATTTTCATTTCCTTGGAGTTGGAACTACCGGTTCGGGAAGAAAATTTATAGGAAATCTTATCGGATCAGATCTTATTGTGGATGAAATAACTGCTCATGCAAGAGCTGCTTATGAACTAAATCCAAATACCGACACAATAATTGAGATTGGTGGTCAGGATTCAAAATTCACATTGATGAGGGGAGGGAATGTAGTTTTTTCACAAATGAACTCAGTTTGCGCTGCAGGAACCGGGAGTTTTATTGAAGAGCAGGCAAAAAAGTTAAATGTTGAATTGAAGGATTATTCAGATCTTGCGGAAGGATCAAAGTCTCCTCTTTCCAGTGACAGATGTACTGTATTTATGGAAAGAGATCTGAATCATTTCATGAATCAGGGTTATGAAGTAAGGGAAATACTGGCCAGTGTTTTACACTCTGTGCGTGAAAATTATCTGAAAAAGGTAGCTGTGGAATCTGCCATTGGGAAAAATATTTGTTTTCAGGGTGCAACAGCGCGGAATAAGGCATTGGTAGCTGTTTTTGAAGAAAAACTTGAAAAACCGATATTTGTATCTCCATACTGTCATTTAACGGGTGCTTTAGGATTGGCCCTGATATTAAGTGACGAGCAGAAGAAAATTTCTTCTTTCCGGGGTCTCGGGTTATTTAAAATTAATATTCCTCTTATATCGGAAGTTTGCACAATTTGTAATAATAATTGCAGGATCACAATTGCAGACCTAAAAACAGAAAAAGTTGCTTATGGATTTCTTTGCGGCCGGGATTATGATACAAAAAAATTTATCGATAATAACACCTCCGGGTTTGATCTTTTAAAGGCAAGAAAAAAAATATTTCGTGTTGCGCCTCTGAAACTCAAACCCAAAACTGTAATTGGTCTGCCTGCAGCCCTTCACCTTTTTGATGAACTTTCGTTCTGGCAGGATTTTTTTAAGAGACTAGAACTTCCTACAATAACAAGTATGCAAATGCCTGATCCTCTGGTGGAGGGAAAAAAACTTGCCGGGGCAGAATTTTGTTCACCTATGTATGCTTTATTCGGGCATTATAAATGGCTTGAATCCAGATGTGACCATGTTTTTATGCCTGTTTACCTGGAGGCCCGGAGTAAACCAGATAAACGTGAAGCACATTATTGCTATTATACCCAATTTGGCCCATCCGTGGTTTCTCTTATTAGCGAGGATATTAAAAAGAAAAGCCTTCTTCCATTTATAGATCATTCAAAAGGGGAGATGGCCGTGGTAAAATCTCTTTACTCTGTATTGAAATCCATTTTGGGAACCTCCAGCCTTGGAAAAATTCTCATGGCTTATACCCTGGCAACGGAATCCTTTGAAAAACAGAAGACAAAGTTGAAAGTTTTATATACGAATGAAATCTCAAATAGCGAGGATATTTCGGTGGTATTCCTGGGACGTCCTTACCTTATACTTGCGCCTCAGTTGAACAAGGGCATACCTGGAATATTCGGAGGAATGGGAGTAAAGACATTCTACCAGGATATGGTTCCCTATGAAAAGATGGATGTGCAGGATATAGATTACCTGCTAAAATCTTTTCCCTGGCATTTTGCGGCCAGGATACTGGAAACTGCCAGGGTTATTGCCCAGACAAAAAATGTATATCCTGTATTTATTACGGCTTTTAAATGTGCACCAGATTCTTTTGTCCTTGAGTATTTTAAGAAATTATTGGATCAATACAACAAGCCTTACCTCATCCTTCAAACGGACGAGCATGATTCAAATGTGGGCTATGAAACAAGAATTGAAGCAGGAATCCGGTCATTTCGTAATCATGCCAGAAATGTCCCTAAAGAACTTGTTAATATTAAACCGGTATTAAAGCAACCGGTTTATAATATAAATGCAGGAAAGACAATATTTTTCCCCAATTGGGATGATGTGGCCGGGCGATTTGTGACTGCCAATTTGAGAAGAGCGGGATTTGATGTGCTTCTTCTTGAATCCAGTGTTCTTTCTGTTAAGAAAAGCATGGTTCATAATACTGGTCAGTGTCTTCCCCTCAATGTAATAGTTCAGGATTATATTGAATATTTAGAAAAACATGAACTTGATCCGGCAAAAACTATGCTCTGGATGACAGAATCACATCTTAGCTGTAATATTAGAATGTATCCTCAATATATGCAAAGCATACTTGACAATTATGGGAATGGGATGGAGAAGGGGAGTGTTTATTCAGGCGAGCTATCTCATTTGGAGATATCGATTAATACAAGCTATTATGCCAATTTTGCATACATGATTGGCGGACTTCTTCGTCGTCTAACTTATAGGTTAAGACCTTATGAGATAATACCGGGCGAAACAAATTTGGCTCTTCAGGCCAGTATTGAAATTCTTGAGAAGTCTTTTGAAGGCAATTATAGTATTGAAACAGGACTGAAAAAGTCTATGGAACTGTTTCGTATGATAGCTATTAAGGATGAAGAGAAACCTAAAGTTGCTGTTTTTGGTGATTTTTTCGTTCGCGACAACGATGTAATGAACCAGAACCTGGTTTTGACCATTGAAGAAGCAGGTGGGGAAGTTATCAATACCCCCTACAATGATTATGTTAAAATTACAGCTGAAAATATAATCAGGAGAAGGATAGTAGAAGGATTAATCCTGGAAGCCATTGGAATCAGATCTTTATCGAAAGGGGTGAAGTTTCTGGAAAATAGGTACTATAAATATTTTGAGGAGTTCCTGGGTCCGCAAAAACACATAAATGCTGTTAAGCTTGAAAAGAACCTGAAGAAATACAACATCAAACCCCTCCATTCAGGAGAATCTTATGACAATATTTTAAAGATTCATCATGTAATTGATAAATATCCTGATGTGGCCTTGCTTATCCAGACAAATCCTGCATTTTGTTGCCCTTCACTTATAACAGAGGCTATGAAAGATGAAATTAAGAAGCAAACCGGTATACCTATTGTAACTCTTACATATGATGGTACCAGCGAGCTGAAAAATGATGTTATTGCTCCATACCTTAAGAATTTTGTTAAGAAAAGGAAAGGCATAGAGATTAGTTAAACTAGTTATTATATTTGGTTCCGGGTTCCAGGTTCAGAGTTCAAGAAAATTCCGGGTTTCGAGTTGAAAGTTAGAACTTGATTCGTCTTCCATCATTCCATTATTCCATTATTCCATCATTCCATTATTCCATTATTCCATTATTCCATCATTTCCT
>JAYEGO010000232.1:0-3607 GCA_034659155.1 Bacteroidota bacterium
TACATTTTTATACTTAAATTTTAATATGCGTTCTAAACCAATCCCGAAAATACAAATTTAATGAACTACCTCGTAGCAAAGCTGACGAGGTATCAAGATAGGAATTTGTTTTCAAAACGATGCAAGCATCGGAGTATTATACTCATTTATCCCGATACGCTACACTATCGGGATTCCTGCCTGCCGGCAGGTAGGCGTTCAACTTACAAATTTCAATGCACTATGTTTTTGAAAATTGAGTTTCACGAATAAATTGCATAAATGTTTATTAGTCATTCTTCAATTTGTACCAGCTTAATTTCTATGTGCCAGACGAAGATTCTGGAAATACAACAAGATCTTTCTCAAAATATCAAAAACCAGTAGGAAATACAAAATTATTGATGCCAGCCAGATAACCACGAGGTTAAACCATGCAGTTTCTACCAATTGATTATTTATCAGCTTATAAGGGGCAAAAAACTGTGCACGCCCCATTCTGTTTTCCGGATAGATATAAATTGGTTCAAGCTTACGAATCAACTCATCTTTAGCCTGAAATATTTTATGTATCTCATTTCTATTCATTGCTATTTCTGCCAGGCGATTGTTATGAAATCTTTGTCGTAGTTCACGCATTCTTTCTTCCCCGAGACTATCTGCCATGTTGTTGTAAACCCGGTCTTTTTGGGAAATTGTTTCTGTTTCAATATCTGTTAAGTGAAGTTTCAGGAACATAAGATACCCGAGAGTTTCTTCCAGAATATCCTGCTGTATAGAGTCTGGGGTCAATAGATCTACCAGTTCAAAGGGCGGAACATTTTGAAATTCAGCCAATTTAATAAACTCTTTCCTGGTAATATTCAAGTCATTTTCCAGAACTAATTCGTCAATTGCCTCCTCCTCAATCATTCTCTGGCATCTCTCAAGTTTAAGTTGTAAGTCCGGAATTAAAAATGAATTGTAATAATTTGCTGTACTTATTTGCTGGTCATATTCATAAAAATGCTTATCAAAATCATTTTTTACAAATTGCTCCACCACAAGTGCCTCATAAGACCACCGGGTAATCATCATATCCCCAATAACCGGAACATTTTTTTTATTTGTCAGGTTTTGGTTTAAATCATCAAATGAGATCATAGCGCCACCCAAAAGAAGTTGGGGAACAAGTATCAGGGGGATTAGAATATATATTGCCACGACAGAGTCAAGACCAGAAGATACATTTAAGCCAATCAGGTTCCCGGCAACTGAAGTTGAGAATAATACCATCCAGAATATGAGCAACATTCCATGAATATCCAGTATCCAACTGCTGATAAGAACAAAACTAATGGCCTGAATGGCTGATAAAGCAATCAAAAATATTATTTTAGAACCCAGGTATGCCGGCCAGCTTAAATTTAGAAAAGACTCTCTTTCTAAAATCTTCCTGTCCTTTACAATTTCCTCAGCACTCACTGTCAGCCCCATAAATAGAGCTACCACAATAGACATAAATAAAAATATCGGGAAATTTTTATTATCCTGAAAAATGTACTCCTGTCCATTTGTATATTTTGTAAAATAACCCAGAATTAAGGCAAGCAAAGGAGCTTCCAGTAAATTTATAATCAAATATTGGGTGTTTGAAATTTTTGTAAGAAGGTTTCTTAAGCTAAATGTTAAAAACTGTTTATTTGGGCCAGGAATTTTGAAATTATTCTCCGGGATTTTTTTCTCGGGTTTTTTTCTTTCCAGCCCTGATTCGATTTTATCTTTATAAAAATCAAACCATTGTCTGGGACTTATTTTCCTTTTCCCCGTAGGAGCTCCTTGCTCATCTAGAGTTTTGGTCTCAATAATTTTTAAAATTTGCTCTGTATTTACATTTCCACATTGTGGGCATTCACTTTCAGCAGCATCTACCTGGGCATTTATCTTTTTAAAATAAACAACGGCATCTATAGGATTTCCTGAATACACCGGATAGCCTCCCTTATCAAGTATCCATAGTTTATCCAGCATTTTGAAAATTTTAGAAGAAGGCTGATGTATTGTTGCAATTACTAATTTCCCTTTCCTGGTTTGATCTCTGAGAAGTTGAATGATCTTCTCTGAATCACTTGAAGAAAGTCCTGAAGTAGGTTCATCCAGTATTAATATATATGGCTCCCGCATTAATTCAAGTCCAATATTCAATCTCTTCCTTTGTCCCCCGCTAATAAACTTATTCAGAGGACTCCCTACCTTTAACCAGGCAATTTCGGTAAGATCAAGGTCGTTCAGAATTTTATCAACTGTTCTTTTTATTTGTCCTGCTGAATAATCAGCAAAACACAATCTGGCATTAAAGTATAAGTTTTGATAAACTGTTAATTCCTCAATCAAAAGATCATCCTGTGGCACAAAGCCGATCATTCCTTTGAGGTTAAACCGGTATTTATACAAATCAAAACCATTAATAAGAATTTGCCCACTATTGGGCTGAAGTTTCCCATTTAATAAGTGAAGTAATGTGGATTTCCCAACCCCGCTTCCTCCAAGAATACCTGTCAGACTACCCGATTCTTCACAAAAGTTAAATGAATGTATTCCATTCTGACTGTTTCTAAATTTGAATTGTAAATCCTTACCAGAATAAAGAATATTGGGACTCCCGGCATCAAGAAAAAAACGGCTTGATATATCTTTATAATATACAGGGGTAATATTGGGGCCCCTTATAATGGAACCTGAATTAAAGAAATAAATTTTTGAGGATTCAATTTTCTGACCTTCAATATAAAGGTTTTGCTCTCCTATATATTTAAATACAAATTGTTGAACGCTGGTTATATGTAGAAATAATAATTGCCCATAAAGGTTTTCTTTAAAAGCATAGTTTTGTTCCTGTTTTGCTCCAGATTTTTTTTTCATGAACCAGGAAACTGTATCTGCCCACTCCCGCAATTTGTTATCCATAATCAAGAGGCGACTGGTTTCAATAATATCCAATTCCTGATCAAAAACAAAATTTTGAAGATTTCTTCCTTCAATTTTTCCAATACTAAATTGTTCAGAGACCACCCTGATCACCTCTGCTTCATCTTTTGTTACAATTCCATCTTCATTTACAAACTGCAACAATTGAATAAATACAATAATTCGTTCTTCCCGGTCTAATTCATTTTTTATTTGACGACAAACATTTGTGGCCTGAAATGTAACCAGGTTAACATTTCCTTCCGGAACATCAGAAACTGAGCTATGAAGCTCCGTATGATAAAATTCAATGTAATTCTGGAACAGATCTAAATATTCCTGTGTTAATTGCTCGTTGAGTATCCTTGTCAGGTATGCCTGTACAATTTTTTTGCCCTTCACCGAAAGCCCCTCGGCATTCAACGAGGCGTTTAGGGCAAATAAATGAACCAGTGCATTAAGAATGGATTCACTCATAATAGTCCTTCGGTGGGTTTGTATAAATAAAAAGCAAATTTACTCAAAATTACCTTGTTCTGTCCAAACAGACACATGGTGAGCTTAAAATTGCAATGAACTACCTCGTAGCAAAGCTGACGAGGTATCAAGATAGGAATTTGTTTTCAAAACGATGCAAGCATCGGAGTATTATACTCATTTATCCCGATACGCTACACTATCG
>JAYEGO010000233.1:0-3605 GCA_034659155.1 Bacteroidota bacterium
ATGTAAGCCTTGCCGTTTTAGCATATGCCCTGTAATGGCTGTGTAAGAATGCCTTTTATATATAGAGTGATATGTTGCGTAATTAAATCTCTGTTAAACAGACACAAATCGCCTAAAATGGCATTTGAAAAAATCTTTACTTTTCGCCCCATTTATAAGATGTAATATCAAACCCTGCCAAATCTAAAATTTTATTTATAACGGTCTGAACGGCCTCCTGAATGCCGGAGGGCTGACTGTAAAATGAAGGAGAGGCGGGACAGATTATTCCTCCTGCTTCGGTAATAGTTTTCATATTATTGATGTGAATAAGGCTATAAGGAAGCTCCCGGGGCACCAGGATTAGCTTTTTTCTTTCTTTTAACATAACATCAGCTGCTCTTGTGATTAGGTCATTTGAAATGCCAGCAGAAATCCTTCCAAGTGTTCCCATAGAACAAGGACAAATAAGCATGACGTCATAGCCCGCAGATCCGGATGCAAAAGGCGCAAAAAAATCATGTGTATCATACATAGGAAAGCCAAGTTTGCTATAGTTATTATCTTTCAATTCGTGTTCCCAAACTTCTTTAGCATATTTTGAAAACACCACAGCTATTGCTTCAATTTGGTTTTCTAAAGAAGTGAGTTTTTCAAAAAGCAATTTTGCATATATAGATCCACTGGCCCCGGTAACAGCAATAACAACTTTCTTCTTCATGGTTCTTCAGATTGTTTGTTTTAATAATATTTTTTTCAGGGTCTTAACACCTTCTCCTGCACCACTTTTAATAAAAACAATATTTGGGTTGTCGGAAGCAACCTCATTGGGATCAATAAGATATACCGGAATATTTGAAGGTGCATATTGTACCAGACCGGCAGCGGGATACACATTTAGGGATGTTCCGATAATTACAAGAATATCTGCATCTTGCATTACAGGAATGGCATCTTCGATAGCAGGAACAGCTTCTCCAAACCACACAATATGTGGTCGCAATTGCGACCCCTTTTCACATAGATCCCCGGTTTTTAATTCCCAACCATCAATTTCATAAACCTGGGATGGATCTGTTGTGCTGCGTGCTTTTTTTAATTCACCATGCAAATGCAATATTTTTGAACTTCCTGCCCTCTCATGCAAATCATCAACATTTTGAGTGATAATATGCACATCAAATTCATTTTCCAATTCTGCCAGTCCAATATGGCCTTCATTGGGTTTAACCTCAAATAATTGTTTTCGGCGTTCATTGTAAAATCTTAAAACAAGTTCACGGTCGTTTTCCCAGGCAATAGGACTGGCAACTTCAGTTACGTCATACTCTTCCCATAAACCACCCATATCACGAAAAGTTCTAAGACCACTTTCTGCACTCATGCCTGCTCCACTTAATACAACTAATTTTTTCATATTTTCCAGGCTTAGTTTAAAACATTTAATATATGAAATAATTTTATCATAAGCTGATTTTCTATGCGATACCATGTCTTTAAGTCTGGCTATTAGTTTCCTGTTGCAATTCCGGGCGTGAAACAGGAATCTATCTTAAACTCTTAGTGCTTGATATTTTAGGGCATAATTATTGGAATATTTTATAACTTAGCAAAAGCGAAGAAAACTATTAAAGTCCTGAATATCAGAATCACCACAACTTAATTATGATAGATAGAAGTACAATTGACAGAATAATTGATGTTGCCGAAATAACGGAAGTTATTCAGGATTTCGTTACATTGAAGAAGCGAGGAGTTAATTTTTTGGGATTATGTCCCTTTCATAATGAAAAAACTCCATCATTTACAGTGTCTCCAACCAAAGGAATTTATAAGTGTTTCGGTTGTGGCCGTGGGGGAAATGCAGTAAATTTTATAATGGAACACGAACACCTGAGTTATCCCGAGTCATTAAAATATCTTGCCAGGAAGTATCATATTGAAGTTATTGAAAAAGAGTTAACGGTAGAAGAAAAACAACAGCAAAATGAAAAAGAAAGTCTGCTGGTTGTGCTTTCTTTTGCAAAAAAATATTTCCACGAAACATTGTTTCGTAGCGACGAAGGAATCTCAATTGGCCTGAGCTATTTCAAGGAAAGAAGCTTTCGACAAGAAGTTCTGAAAAAATTTGAAGTTGGATATTCTCCGGAACAAAGAAATGCTTTAACAAGCAAGGCATTGGATGCTGGATATAAATTAGATTTTCTAACTAAAACCGGATTGACGATTGAGAAAGAGAATTATAGGTTTGATCGCTTTGCCGGGAGAATAATCTTTCCAATTCATTCATTGTCGGGACAGGTTGTTGGTTTTGGAGGAAGAATACTTAAGTCAGATGCCAAGGCGGCCAAGTATCTGAATTCACCAGAATCTGACATTTACCATAAAAGCAGGGTGCTTTATGGTCTTTACCAGGCAAAAAAGGAAATTGTTGCCCAAAGCAAATGTTTCCTTGTAGAAGGCTACACAGATGTTCTTGCATTGCATCAGGCCGATATTGAGAATGTGGTTGCATCTTCGGGTACAGCCTTAAGCTCCGACCAGGTTCGTTTAATTAAACGATTTACCCCAAATATCACAATCCTTTTTGATGGAGACGATGCGGGTCTTAAAGCCTCATTCAGAGGAATAGACATTGTATTGGAAGAAGGATTAAATGTGAAAGTTGTGATGCTGCCTGAAGGTGAAGACCCGGATTCCTATTCAAAGAAAATAAGTGCTACAGAATTTTCAGATTTTATATCTGAAAATGAAAAGGATTTCATAAAATTCAAAACCGAACTTCTCATCAAGGAATCAGAAAACGACCCAATTAGTCGTGCCAACTTAATACGTGACATTGTTAGGTCTATTTCCGTAATTCCCGACAGTATCAACAGATCGGTTTACCTAAAAGAATGCAGTATTCTTTTAAAGGTAGATGAAAAAGTCCTGTACCATGAAACCAACAAAATAAGAAGATTCAGAATAGAAAAGGAATATAAAAAAATAAAATCGCAGGAAAGAGAAATTGTTGACCGCCCCCTAAAATCACAAACAATTCCATCCATTCAGGATGATTCTGAAGCACAGGAAAGGGAAATTATACGACTTCTTTTGAACTATGGGAGCAAAGAGCTTTTTACAGTGAAAGACGAAAACGATGAAGAACAGTCCATTTTAGTACTTGAATATATTATTTATGAAATTCAGGGAGACGAACTTAGCCTGGAGAATATGGTTTATCAGCAAATATTTGAGGAATGCAGTGAAAACTTCAAGAATAACATTATTCTTGATCAAAAGCATTTTATTAACCATTCCAATTCTGAAATAAGTAAATTAAGTGCACAGTTACTTTCCCTGTCATATGATTTAAGTAAAATTTGGAAACGGCATGATAATTATATCGAAACCGAAGATATGAAACTAAAGGAAGTTGTTCCGGAAACTGTGAATTCTTTTAAGAGCAAGAGGGTTATTAAAGCCCAAATGGATCTTCAGGAAAAGCTTGAATTAGCACAAAAGGAAAACAAGCTTGACGAAATAACAGAACTGCAAGAACAAATTATTTCCTTAAATAACCTGAAAAGAGAAATATCAAAAAATTTAGGTGATCGTATTATTATAAAGTAAGTGAGACTCAA
>JAYEGO010000234.1:0-3597 GCA_034659155.1 Bacteroidota bacterium
GTCAATCTGGAAAAAGATATAAAACAAATAAAATAGTTTGGATGACAGATAATTTTGATTTCAGAATAGAAGAATTTACAGAAAAGGAAAGGGAATATGAGTCTCAATTACGGCCATTAAAGTTTGAAGATTTTAGTGGACAAAATAAGGTCATAGAAAATCTAAAAGTATTTGTTCAGGCTGCAAAACAAAGAAATGAAGCTTTAGACCATGCTCTTTTTCATGGTCCTCCTGGCCTTGGAAAAACAACCCTTGCCTTTATTATGGCCAATGAACTGAACGTGGGAATCAAAATAAGTTCAGGCCCGGTTTTAGATAAACCTGGTGATCTTGCCGGATTACTTACAAGCCTGGAAGAAAATGATGTTCTTTTTATTGACGAAATTCACAGATTAAGTCCGGTGGTGGAAGAATATTTATATTCAGCCATGGAAGATTATCGAATTGATATAATGATTGATAAGGGGCCCAGCGCCAGAAGTGTTCAAATTAAGCTCAACCCATTCACATTAATTGGGGCAACAACACGATCTGGCCTGCTTACCAGTCCATTACGAGCCCGATTTGGAATAACTTCACATTTGGAATATTATACCACACAGGTTCTTTCAAAGATTATTCACCGATCATCTAAAATATTAATGGTGGATATTGAAAATAAGGCAGCAAATGAAATTGCATCCAGAAGCAGGGGAACACCAAGAATTGCTAATGCCCTTTTAAGAAGAATAAGAGATTTTGCCCAGGTAAAAGGAGACGGAAATATAGATCTTGATATTGTTGAGTATTCATTAAAAGCCCTGGATATTGATGCACATGGTCTGGATGAAATGGATAACAGGATTCTTACTACAATTATTGACAAATTTAAAGGGGGACCGGTAGGATTATCGACTATTGCTACGGCAATAGGAGAAGATACCGGGACAATTGAAGAAGTCTACGAACCATTCTTAATTAAAGAAGGTTATATAAAAAGAACACCCAGGGGAAGAGAAGCTACAGAAATAGCATTTAAACACCTGGGAAAAAATTTTAATGAGAGCACCGAGTTTTTATTTTAGTACACAAAAAATTTATAAAAAGATTTTTATGTATATTTATACTCTCAAAACACAATAGCTTATAAAAATTTAGTATTTATAAGTTGCTGTAAATCAATAAATAACAAATTAAATAGCATGAAAGAATTAGTAAAAAGATCAGGGATTATTATTATTTTTATAGGAGTGCTTTTGCTTGGATATTCTGAATTTCAGAAAATGGAAAGCAATCAATTGTTACTTATTAGCGGTGGTTTAATTATGTTTGGATTTTTGCTATATGTGATATTAAATAATATCATGGAATAGCATCTTGTGACAAGTTTGGATTATTGAATTAAAAAATCCTGTTTGTTACAGACAAATTAAATATTTGCAGTTTTAGTTAATCCTTGTATATCAAGGATTTTTATTTTACGTCCGTTCAATTCCACGTATCCGTCATCTTTAAATTCCGAAAGTAGTCGAATAACTGATTCGGTGGCAGTTCCAACAATATTTGCAAGCTCTTCTCGTGTTAATGAAATATTAAGAATATTTTCATTATCTAAACCAAACTTATCTTTTAGAAGAATTAAAATTTCTGCAAGTCTTTCTCTGACAGTCTTCTGCGCAATATCTGTAATATATGAATTAGCCTCACCCAGTTCCTGGCAGGTAAGCTTCATAATCTGAAAAGAAAAATTTGAATTATTCTTAACAAGATCAATCAATAAATGTGCAGGCAAAAAACACAGAATAGCATCCTCGATAATTTTTGCTGTAGTACAAGCATTTTCATCACTCAAAATAGATCGGTAACCTAAAATATTTCCTTTCTGAGCAAAAGCAATAATTTGTTCTTTTCCGTCAATACCTGTTTTATAAATTTTAACTACCCCCTTGTTTACACAATAAAAGCCCGTCATTTTTCTTCCTTCATGGTAAAGAATGTCACCCCTGCTAAAAAAATTACATTCTTTTTCAAAATTAACAATCTCCATTTCTTCTTCAGTGAGGTGATTAAAAATAGGATGAAATTGGAATGAACACTCATCTTCAGAAGGAATATATTTCTTTCTTTTCATTTAACTAAGTTATAGTAAAATAAGGCTTTCCAGTAGATTGAAATTTTTGCAATATACAATTTTAAAGTATATTTGCGAAAATTTTTTGTTCAAAAAAGTAAGAGAAAAATGAAAGAAACAATAAATGTAAGATGGATGGATGGAATGGCATTTGAAGCCAATATTACAGGAAAAAAAATCATAATCGATGCAGTTGAAAGTGTGGGTGGAAAAAGCAGGGGCCCACAACCAAAACCATTAATGATGGTTTCAATTGCCGGATGTACGGGAATGGACGTTATATCAATTTTAGAAAAAATGAGAGTAAAAGTTGATAAATTCAATGTAAAAGTTGAAGGGGAACTAACGGAAGAACATCCTAAGCATTTCTCAAAAATGAATATTATTTATGAATTTTCAGGTAAAGATCTGCCAATGGCAAAGCTTGAAAAAGCGGTTAATCTTTCTCAAGACAGATATTGTGGAGTTACCTATAATTATCGCAAATCTTTTGAACTAAATCACGAAATAAGAATAGTGGAATAATCCTTAGAATAATATATTAATATAGAGAATGCATAAATTGTTCCAGAAAACGAACATCATTCTCAAAATACATGCGAAGGTCATTTACCTGGTATTTTAACATTGCTATTCGCTCAATACCCATACCAAATGCAAAACCGGTATAGGTGGAGCTATCAATATTGCAATTTTCCAACACATTAGGATCTACCATACCACAGCCAAGAACCTCCAGCCAGCCGGTATATTTACAAACATTACAGCCCTTTCCATTGCAAATTTTACAACTAACATCCATTTCTGCTGAAGGCTCTGTAAAGGGAAAAAACGACGGCCTTAAACGTATTTTTGTTTCCTCTCCAAACATTGCTTTTGAAAAATACAATAATGTTTGTTTAAGGTCCGCAAAAGAAACATTTGAATCAATATAAAGACCCTCAATTTGGTGAAAAATACAATGAGCTCTTGCAGAAATTGCCTCATTTCTAAAAACACGTCCGGGAGAAATTGTTCTAATAGGAGGTTTTTGGTTTTCCATTACTCTTACCTGAACAGAAGAGGTGTGAGTGCGTAGCAGTATATCGTCCGTGTGACTGCTATCTGCAGATTGTCGTTCTATAAAAAAAGTATCCTGCATATCTCTGGCAGGATGTTCTGGAGAAAAATTCAATTTTGAAAAAACATGATCATCATTTTCAATTTCAGGACCTTCAGAAATTACAAATCCCTGGCGATTAAATATTTCTATAATCTCATTTCTTACCAGGGATATTGGATGCCTGGAACCTAATTTTAAGTAGTCACCGGGAAGACTTAAATCTTTACGATCTTTAATTGTGTCTGTACCCGAGAGTTTCTTTTTTTCCTGAGAAATCTTTTCTTCGATCAGGGTTTTTAAAGCATTGATCTTTTGTCCAATCTCTTTTCTGCTGTCAGCAGGAACATTTTTAAAATCTTGAAATAAAGAAGATATAATACCTTTT
>JAYEGO010000235.1:0-3592 GCA_034659155.1 Bacteroidota bacterium
TGGGCAAAGTATGATTTTGTTCCCGGAGACAAGATAATCTTTGAAGATGACCTTATAGGTGAGGAGAATGGTGAATTTCCTTCCCGTTGGGATCTGGTACAGGGAACTGCAGAAGTTGCAAAAGTGGATGGTGAGAATGTAATATTCCTCAGGGGAGGGCATCCAACTATAGTACCCTATCTTGAAAATTCAACCCAGGATTATCTTCCGGATGTTTTCACCATAGAATTTGATGTGTATTTTGGATATAGCTATTTTGAGGTTTATTTATATGATAGAAAGAATCAAAAAAGAAGTTCAGGCTCCAGTCAGTATTCTTTGAGTGTTTCATATAATGCCATGGATTGTGGAAGTGCTAAAAGTAATTATCCTTCAAAGGTAGAACAAAAACGATGGGCTCATATTTCTATTGCCTATACCAATGGAAAATTTAAAGCCTATCTTGATGACACACGCTTGATTAATATCCCCAGGATGGAAATTAATCCAACCGGGCTTTCATTTTATTCCTATCATGCCAGGGATGAATATCCCATTTATATAAAGAATGTACGTATTGCCAAAGGGGGAGTAAAGTATTATGACCGTGTTTTGCAGGATGGGAAAATTGTAGCTAATGGAATTCGCTTTGACCTGGGTAAGGCAAGCTTGAAATCAGAGTCTATGGGAGTGATTAATGAAATTTATAAGCTGATGGATGAGAACCCCGATCTTAATTTTAGTGTGGAAGGCCATACCGACAACCAGGGGAATGATGACTTCAACATGCAGCTTTCACAAGACCGGTCTGAAACTGTAATGAATACCTTAGTTAAAATGGGTATTTCGGCCGATAGGCTTTCTGCTAAAGGATGGGGTGAATCAAAGCCAATTACCAACAATGCTTCCCCGGAAGACCGTGCCAATAACAGGCGTGTGGAGTTTGTGAAGGTTACGAATTAATCTAAAAGTTCAACTTTTAATATAGTTATTGTTTTTTCCTGAACTCTGAACCTGTGATCAATTCTGTGTCCAATCACCCAGATGATGTTCTTGTTTGAGACCAGTAGCCACGTTTTTTCTTTTTCAATAAGGGAAACTTTCTCATTAATAAAAAAATCACTTAATTTTTTATTGTGTGAAAGCCCCAGAGGTTGAAATTTATCCCCTTTTTCCCACTTCCTAATGGATAGTGGGAATTTTAACTGATCATAATCAAGGTATGCTGTTTTTTTAGAATTGCCTGGTTTAAACACATGATCAGTTTTTTCTTTTTCTAAAAACAAGTGAATGGGTGTTTTAATTTGCTTTACACCTTCCTTTATACGAAATATGGATAATTCTTTTTGTTGAATGCTTGTTATGATTAGCTGCTCACGGTCTTTTATCAGGAGATGAGTTTTTGAATAAAATTGCTTACCTGAAGTTCTATCCAGATTAAAAAATATATCAGGAATGACTTCTTTTGAAAAGCCATAGACTTTTATGAATTCATAGAGGTAGGTCCCGGCAAATTTGAGTTTTTTCAGAGAATCAATATTAATAGTTGTTTGACCTGATTGTTCCTGAATAATACTTTTCTTTTTTTCTTCTATACTTTGAATAAATATTTCAGCTGCATCGGAGGTATATGAAATGGTTTCAAGCAGGTTGTTTTTGAAATTGGGGTTAAGATTTTCCAGTTCAGGGATCAGTATATGGCGTATTTTATTTCGGGAGTATTTTAATGAAGAATTGCTGGAATCTTCCCTGAAAGCGATATTATTCTTTTCCTGAAACTCTTCAATTTCAGTTCGTGTAAGAAAAAGAATGGGTCTGATAACATTTCCTTTTTTGACTTTTATCCCGCTTAAGCCCCGGATACCGGTTCCCCGGGCAATATTCATCAAAAAAGTCTCAACAACATCATCTTTATTGTGGGCAATTGCAATGTATTTATAGTTATGTTTATTCCTTAATTCTTCAAACCATTCGTATCTCAACTCTCTCGCTGCCATTTGAATTGAAATCTTTCTGAATTTAGCTTCCTTTTCAGTTTTAAATTTCTTTAAATAAAATGGAACATCGGTTTTGCTGGAATATTCCTGAACCAGTACCTCATCCAGGTCAGAAGCTTCACCTCTTAAGGAGAAATTGCAATGTGCAATCCCATAATTATATCCTGATTTTTCAAACATATGAGCCATGACCATAGAATCAATTCCTCCGCTAACAGCCAGCAAGATTCTGTTGTCAGGCTTAAAGAGGTTGAGGTACTTAATATTTTGGTTAAACTTTTCCAGCATATGCTAACAAAGGTAACAAACAAAAAAAGGCTATTCAATTGAGAATAACCTTTTTCTTAGATTGTAATCTATCTATTTATTTCCCAGGTATTCTGCAATACTCGCTGGAGTTTCATTTATTGCTTTATCACCTGGACGCCAGTTTGCAGGACAAACCTCTCCATATTTTTCATGATATTGAAGAGCGTCAATCATTCTTAAAGCCTCATCAACACTTCTTCCCAAGGGCATGTCATTTACAATCTGGTGACGGACAATGCCTGCCTTATCAATCAGGAAAAGGCCGCGATATGCCTGTGGAGTACCTTCAAAAAATATAGATCCGTTTTCTTCATAATCATATTCTCCTGCAAGGACGTCGTAATTTTCTGCAATTGTTTTTGCCTGGTCAGCAACCAGGGGATATTTCACTCCTTTAATCCCGCCATCCTTAAGTTCAGTTTGCAACCATGTCCAGTGACTATTTTCAGAGTCTACGGAACAACCAACTACAGCAACATTTCTTTTGTTAAATTCTTCCATCTTTTCTTCAAAAGCAAGAATCTCAGTTGGACAAACAAATGTAAAGTCTGCAGGGTAAAAGTAAAACAGAACATATTTTTTACCCAGGAATTGGTCAAGAGAAAAATCTTCTACCACATCATTCCCATTAATAACTGCCGGGGCTTTAAATGTTGGGGCTTTTTTGCCTACTAATACTGCCATAATAATTTTTTTAGTTTAATATTTATTTTAATGCTGCAAAAATAACTAATAATATTTGTTACGCGAATTTAATTGTTGCGTAGCGGTTATAGTATTGTAGTATTAGTTTTAAGTTATAATTTTCCCCGTACACTATTGATACTATCGGAAATCAATAATAGATGGCCTGTTTGTGGTAAAGTTTTCAGGTCTGTAATAGGTTTCGCCGGAAACTTCGATAAACCTGGCTGTATAAGTAGCTGGAAGAATGGGATAATAGCCAAATCTGATTTGAAAAGTTCTAAATGCAAGGTTTTCATTTCTTATTCTGATTCCAAGACCAAAACCCGAGTACATTTCCCGGTTGAGGATTGCTTCAGTTGAGGCTCCAATAAATCCCAGATCTGCAAAAGCGTAAAAAGTAAACCTGAATCCATAAAGATAATAGGGTGAGAATACCACTGTTTCAAGATTAAGTACTAATCTTTGTGTTCCGGTAAGGCTATCACTTCTTAAACCACGAATACCATCGGGGCCACCTATTCCAATAAATTCATCTTCAAAACGCCTGATGCCATTTGTATAATCAAAATTTATAAATTGCCTTATCTGGAAGCGTTTAAGTTTCATCAACTTGCTAAAAT
>JAYEGO010000236.1:0-3584 GCA_034659155.1 Bacteroidota bacterium
CCAAACCGGTAAGCGTCTTGGATTTCAGTTTAATTCCGATGATGTGATGGAAGATGAAGAAAATTCCTAACCAAAATATTTATTAATCATTTTTAAACTATAAACAGATGAAATCTAAATCATTATTATTTATCCAATTATTGCTGGCACTGATTTTTACAGCTTGTACTACAAACCAAAAACCTGGAGATGAAATCTCAAAAATGCAAAAAAAAGTAGATGAATTTGCACCGGTTGAACTTAGTTCTGATTTAATGAGTAATTTATCTGACAATCAGAAAAAAATGATCTCCTATTTTTTTGAAACCGCAAAAATTATTGACGATTTATACTGGCTCCAGGCTTATGGAGATAAAGCAACATTACTGGCTTCAACAGAAAATGAAGCAAGAAAAGCTTTTATTAATATTAATTATGGTCCATGGGAAAGATTGAAAGGCAATGAACCATTTTTGGAAAACTTCGGAGCTAAGCCATTAGGAGCTCAATTCTACCCTACAGACATGACAAAAGAGGAATTCGAAGCCTTTGAGTCAGAAGACAAATCCAGTCTCTACACTGTCATTCGTAGAAATGATGAAAGTAAGCTGAAGTCTGTCCCCTACCATATAGAATATGCTGAAGGGATTCAAAAAGTTGCAGATCTTTTAAAAACGGCGGCTGAACTTGCAGAGGATCCTGGTTTCAAAAATTATTTAAATCTCAGGTCAGATGCAATTCTAAATGATGATTACCTGGCAAGTGATATGGCATGGATGGATATGAAAGATAATTCCATTGACCTGGTTGTTGGACCTATTGAAAATTATGAAGATGCCCTGTTTGGTTTCAAAACAGCATTCGAGTGTTTTATTTTGCTAAAAGATAAGGAATGGAGCCAAAAACTTGACAGGTTTGCTTCCTTGCTTCCTGAACTTCAAACCAAACTGCCTGTTCCAGATGAATATAAGCAGGAAGTGCCTGGAAGTGGCTCAGATCTTGGCGTTTACGATGTCATATACTATGGAGGCGATTGCAATGCAGGAAGCAAGACAATAGCTATTAATTTGCCAAACGATGAAAGAGTACATCTGGAAAAAGGAAGCAGAAAACTCCAGCTTAAAAATTCAATGAAGTATAAATTTGATAAAGTCCTGGTACCAATATCTGAAACCCTTATCGCAGAGGACCAGCGTCAGTATATCAAATTTGATGCATTCTTTGAAAATACCATGTTTCATGAAGTAGCTCATGGCCTTGGAATTAAAAATACCATTAATGGAAATGGTGTAGTCAGAAAAGCATTAAAAGATCAATATAGCGCCCTGGAAGAAGGAAAAGCAGATATTCTTGGTTTGTTTCTTATTACACAACTTGCTGAAATGGGAGAATTAGGAGAAAAAGATTTGATGGATAATTATGTAACATTTATGACCAGTATATTCCGCTCAGTACGTTTCGGTGTAGCAAGCTCGCATGGGAAAGCGAATATGATTAGATTTTATTATTTCCAGGAGAAGGAAGCCTTTACAAAAGACGAAGCCTCAGGTACCTACAGAATAGACTTTGACAGGATGCAGGCCGCAATGAATGATCTTGCCGCTGAGATTCTGATCATACAGGGAAATGGTGATTATGAAAAAGCTAAAGAAATGGTTGAAAACATGGGCTTCATTCGTGAAGAACTGCAAAAAGACCTTGACCGGATATCTGAAGCCGGTATCCCCAGGGATATTCGGTTTATTCAGGGTCTGGAAGTAGCTGGCCTGTAGATCTTTCTGTAATCTCTTATATTATTGATTTTTTTTAAGAACCTGACTGATTACTATAATACTTTTTACTTTGTCATTAAATTTTAATGATATATCAATATCTTACACATTAAGACTCCAGGAAACACCAAGAATTTGGATTGTTAATTTAGGATTGTGACGACTTTTAACTACAATGAAAGCGAAAGAGTTCCGACTCATTACGATTAATCAGGAGAAAAGTACCCTTAGGTTGAGGCGTATGCCAAAAGGGCTTAATAACCCAGCTACTTTACTGGTGGTTATTCAAATTTACACCTCTTCGAGCTAAGAATGTAATAGTCCAATTCTTATAATTTTAAAGAAGTAAGATTCTAAAGTAGCTTTTGGCCAGGACCCATTATGAGGCAAGTAATAAAAAATCTCTTCCCCCTTATTAGAAGATTGCCCTTCTTTGTCCTTATAGTTGGTGTAAACTTAAGTCAGGCATCCCAACCAGGCTACAGGTCAGATACAATCTTCCTCAAACCGGGAGATTACATTATTTATGAAGACTCCTCCTTTTATGCACAATCAGACACCATTTTAATCTTACCTGATGATATTGATTATGTGAGTTCGGCTGATCATTATAATCAGGGCAGACACATTTATGATTCAATAAGTGATTGGGGAGGGAACAAACCCTGGTTAAACAACCTGGTTAAGCTTATGGTTGTAACGGGTTCAAAAACCGAGAAATCCTCAAAGAATAAAATTAGAAGTATTGAACAAATGCAGGAACATGAAGGAAAAAAAATTCTCCAGATTAAAATAGTGAAAATAGATGTATTTGGACAAGGAATCAATGATACCATATATCTTAAAACAAAAAAAGGAAATAGCTTATTAAACTCCACACATATTAAAACCAGAGACAAAGTTATCCTTAACAACCTTCTTATTGAGTCAGGGGATGAATTTAATCTCTCTATAATAATGGATAATGAAAGAATACTCAGGACCCTTCCTTTCATTGATGACGCACGAATTGTAGCTATTCCGGTTTCTGAAAACGAAGTAGATATCCTTGTAATTACAAAAGATGTTTATTCTTTGGGAGCAGCATTGGATTTTAACAGATTAAACTCTGGTTTAATTCGTTTATATGATCTTAATTTGTTTGGCATTGGGCACAGGATTCAGGCAAACATTCTATTTGATTTTAATGAGGAAGCAAATTGGGGGTATGGAGGATCTTATTCGTCTGAAAACCTATTTGGAACATTTATCAAAGCTAAATTAAGCTATCTGAATGCTTTCGAAACAGAAACATTTTCATTTTCTGCCAAGCATAATTTTATCACTCCGGAAATAAAATATTCATATGGACTCAAACAAGATGTAAGTTATACGCAGGCAGAATTCGATACAGCCGTTTCCCCTTATCCACTACGATTCTATTACCAGGATTACTGGCTGGGAAGATCCTTTCAAATTTCTAAAAACAGAAACAGAATAATACTTTCAGGAAGATACATAAGTAATAATATTTATGAAAGACCAGAGATACAAAACAGAGAGTATCATCATCTACATACCTATAGTTTATACCTGGCAAGCCTGGCCTATTCAAAAGAGAATTATTACCGGATGAACTTAATATACAATTATGGAAGAACTGAAGATATTCCGCATGGAACTTTATGGAATTTAACAGCAGGTTATGAAAACAATGAGTTTTTTCAATCCTTTTATTCCAGTATAGAAGTCTCTCATGGCAGGATTCTTCCACAAAAAGGATATTTATATGTCAAATTAGGCTTTGGAGGATTTTACAATGAGCATTTATTTGACCGGGGAATATTCCAGATT
>JAYEGO010000237.1:0-3578 GCA_034659155.1 Bacteroidota bacterium
ACCCGCTTACCGACACTGTTTACCTGCAAGACGCTCTTCGGTTTTGGTTTAGGGTTTAGGGTTTAGGGTTTAGGGTTTAGGGTTTAGGGTTTAGGGTTTAGGGTTTAGGGTTTAGGGTTTAGGGTTTAGGGTTTAGGGTTTAGGACCTCTGATCCTTCGGCAAGCTCTATCTGCGTTGTCTGTCTTTCACCTCTCACCTTTTTCTTTCTTGCCTTGAGCCCTACGCCCTGCGCCCTGTGCCCTGTGCCCTGCGCCTTGAGCCATATGCCTTTAGCCTTTTCACAAACTACAATAATAAGCCAGTTTGTACAATTGAAAAAACAGGATTTTAGGATTATGTGAGACCAAATGATTTTCAAGCTTCTTTTTACTGATGTGGAAGAAATATTTTAGTACGGTATCAAGTTTAAATCTTCGAACTCGCCTATATGTTTTAAGCAATTTAACTTCCTGCACAAATTCCGGGTCATCATCCAGAATCTGAAGAATATATTTCAAATTATCCAGGCTCTTACGGGTCTTAATCAAATATTCTTCACCCATTATCATTCCGCTATGTATCAGGGCATTATCCAGGTGAAGCACATCTGCATTCTTTTGCATGAGGCGAAATCCAAAAAGTGTATCCTCATGACCGTATTCTGTCAATCGTTCATCAAATTTAATCTTATTGAAAACTTCCTTATTAATCATAAAATTAAAACTAATGAATGATTGGGTAGGTTTTTTATTTCGTAATTCTGAAGATTTCATTTCCCTGCTTCTTCCGTATTTCCATCGTAAAAGGTAGGCGGCATTAAGAGGTGGTTTTTCTGAATATGCAATTCCACCTACAAGCACAGGGGCAAGATCTTTTGCAGAAAGATACTTTCTGATGAAATGTGAATCACTTACTTCTGCATTGGAATCAATAAACAAGAGAAAATCATATTTGGCATTTTGGGCAAGAAAATTCCTGTTTGCAGATCTGCCCAATCGATTTTTGTGTTGGAATACACTAATAGAATCGCCTGCATCAAATTGCCTATACTGCTGAATAACTGTATCATCCGAACAATCATCTCCAACCAGTATTTCGTAAACAATACCCTCGTTTTTTGCTTGTTCACATAGATTAGCAAGCAAATCTGTGATACTCCTGTTGTAATTTGGTATTAAAATTGATAACATCTTTATGAATCGCAGGATATATGTAAATAATAAAATAACGAACTATATTTGTGCTTTCCTAATTATTAAGAAGGCTGAGGCTAAGGCTAAGGCTGAGGAAGATAAGGTCAAGAGTTTCAGAGTCAAAAAAATTGGCCAGGGAAAATATCTGAAGATCAGGCAGTAATACACAAAGTCTAATTTAAAATATATGCAAAAATTCTGGTTTAGTATTTTAATAGTGTTCATAATTACAGGATCATTATCAGGACAATCTCACAAGATTGATATCCATTTAAAAGGAATGACAGACAGCACCCTGTTGATAGCCTATCATTATGGAGAACAGAAGTTTATCTATGACACCCTTACTTCATACAGAAATGGGGAGTTTGAGCTGGTTGGAGAAGACACCATACCCGGTGGAGTGTACCTGGTAGTTCTTCCCGATATGAAATATTTTGAATTTCTTATTGGTGATGACCAGAACTTTTCAGTTTCAACGGATGTGGATGATATAATTCCGTCATTAGAGTTTAAGGGGTCAAAAGAAAACACTGCTTTCCTGGAATACCAAAGATTTCTTATGCAGCTAAATAAAACAAATTATGAAACCAGGGAGAAAATGAAAAGTTTTATAAATGAGCCTGATTCCCTGGCCAGCTTGCAATCTATCATAGATAATAACAATGAAAAACTGGAAATTTACCTGGAGGATTTGCATAAAAAATTTCCGGATAGTTTTATTGGTGACCTTGTTTACGCAATGGCTCCACCACAAGTTCCTGATTTTAATATCCCAGAAAACCAAATAAACAAAGATTCACTTAAAATGGCCTTGAGTTATGGCTATTACAGGGATCATTTTTTTGATAATCTTAATTTCTCGAACGATAAACTTATACGCACACCCATTTTACAGAATAAGCTGGATACTTATTTTAACAAGGTTCTGATGCAGCTCCCCGATTCAATCATTCCTCAAATACACTTAACAGCTGAAAAGGCAAGTGCAAATAAGGAAATATTCCAGTATTTTGTAATTTTTGTTCTAAACAATTTCCTGGAAAGTAAGATTATGGGGATGGATGAAGTATTTGTGGACGTGGCCGAAACATATTACCTGACGGGCGAAGCATACTGGAGTGATTCTGTTTACCTGGAAAAACTAAGGGATAGGGTAAACAAAACCAAACCCAATTTAATTGGCGCTAAAGCACAGGAACTGAAGATGGAAACCATTACAGGAGAATGGGTCTCTCTACATGAAACGACTGCAAAATATACCATCTTATATTTTTGGGAACCAAATTGTGGCTTCTGCAAGACAGAAACTCCAAAACTCTTTGAATTATATAAAAGGTACCAGGATCAGGGATTGGCAGTTTTTGCTATTGATACGCAGGGGGACAGAAAACAATGGGAAGATTATATCAATGAGCATGCATTTGACTGGATCAATGCCTGGGATCCGCACCAGCAAACATATTTCAGGTATTATTATGATATACACTCCACTCCTACCTTATATCTGCTGGATAATAACAAAACCATTATTGCAAAGCGCATAGATGTAGATCAGCTTAGCAAAATGCTCGGGGAAATATTTGCTGAATGATGTAAGCATAAGTATTAATAACAGCCTGGTGCTCATACCACCCCGTCCCTTATCTTGTACACTTAAGTGGGCAAGGTAATGAAGCTTTGTGGTAGATTTATTTACAGCCCATCAAAATGGCTCGGGACACCCCTCCTTAAAAAAAGGAGGGGAATTTAGATCTGCTTTTAAATGTTTAATAGATTATTAAATTGAGGGTGACGAGAACCAGACTTTTTGAACATCCTCAACTTAAATCTGCTTTTAAATGTTTAATAGATTATTAAATTGAGGGTGACGAGAACCAGACTTTTTGAACATCCTCAACTTAAATCTACTTTTAAATGTTTAATAGGTTCTTAAATTCTCCCCCTGCAAAGGGGGAGTACGCCGACGCAGTCGGGGGGAGGGGGTTCTTATTCTGACGCATATGCCCAATAGGAGGATATGCTAAGCCATAATATGGTTGGAAAACGAACCTGGGGAGGCCTTGTTGGAGTTCTTGGATTCCCTGAATTTATTGATGGTGGATCGGTAACAGCACCCAATTTGGCTATTTGGACAAAAGACGAGTTTATAGTTGAGAATGTTGGTGTAGCACCGGATATTGAAGTGGAACAACTGCCTTCAGAAGTGATAAAAGGCAATGACCCTCAACTTCAAAAAGCAATTGAGATAGCACTGGAGCAACTTGAAAAGAACCCTCCGGAGGAACAGGTTCGTCCACCCTACCCTGTTAAAACGAAAAAATAGATATTGCTGTAATTTACTCGTCTGACTACTTATGGTTATGGCCAGCAGATAAACTTATCTTTTTACTCGGTTTATTCCT
>JAYEGO010000238.1:0-3574 GCA_034659155.1 Bacteroidota bacterium
AGACAGTAAATTAGTATCCTAACAAGACACAAAAAGTGAATTTAGCATGAGTTAGCAACTGTGCCTTTAAAATAGCCAAATAACTGATAATAAGCTACCTGACTGTTTTTGAGGTCGATAGCGGAATGTATCCTATTGTCTTTTTTAGGCATTCTGTTACATAGTAATTTGTTATCACGCTGATTTAATGGGCTTTATAATTCGGAGATTTCCAATTTTTGTGTATTTCATTTGCCCCAAAAAGTATCTGTTTACTTTTTTGATGATAGTCCAAGGCATTTATTCACCTCTGTAGTGCTTCCAAAAACTACTTTTCTTTCCATGGACCTGGTTCAGCCATACATGATACATCCCATGTTCTCCAAGATCTTGCCAATCTTCGATTTCTGCAGCAAGATGGTCAAGCTTCTTTAGATATTTCGCAGCATGCGGATAGGCCTTATAAAACTTCCTGTCAAGTATGGATTCAAGCAATGCTCTGTATATTACATATGCAGCCAACATCCTGGATTCTGATTCCATGGAATTTACCATTGGTAATAAGGTTTCATAGAAGCGACCGTTCAGAGTTTGGGTACCAGCTATGACCAGAATACATATTTCAGCCTCATCGAATTTCTTAACATCAATAAGAAATTTTATATCGGAATAGTCTGTTTGTCCATGATCAATGATAAAGCCGGCCTCATCGTCAATCACCTGCTCTCTTTTCTCCTCACCAATTACTTTCAAAAGCTTATTCAGGGTATGTAGATTTCTGCTTTTTCTGAATGAGATCCAGGCCAATTCCGCCTCCTTCTGTGAATCGCCTAACTGTCCGTAAATCTCCTGAAGAATCTCACGCCTCTCCCTATCCATGAAAGTCTCATAGGAAGAGATTCTATTGATCCACTTTAAGGCTTTCTGGGGAAAACCAGATTCCAGGTAAACTCTCCCAATATCAATACAACTTGAAACACTTGGCTCTTCCGTTGATTGCATTCTAATTCTCTCAAAAAGCTCCGCATTTCCTGTTTGCCTCGCCAGAGATTCGATGGCCCTGAAATAATGGCCCTTTTGATATTCATCCTCCACTTCCTCTGACAATAATTCGAAAAGATAGATGGCATTTTTTGTATCCTCTTCTCCCAGCATCTCCAGTCCTTTGCCAATCAGTCCTTCCCTTACACCGTAGGGATCGTTTGAATATGTTTTTATCAGCAGATTAAGAACTTGTTTCTTATCCGTGCATCTGGAAGCATACTGAGTAAATAGACTACGTGCTCCATTTCCGTAAACATCACCTATATAACCGAAGGAATCATCACAATTCCCAAATACAGCCTGGTCGGTTTCGAGAAAAGAGGCAATCAAGGACATTCCAACATCAGGATCAGGTTTTGCCTGTTCCAGATCTTCAAGTAAATGGTCCAATTCAGCTGCAAATCTCCTTGATTCATTCCTGTGAATAAACTTCTTTCTCCGCTTCAGGCCACTGATCTTTCTCCTGAAACTTTTGATGATAACGTCCGGTTCACTGATAAGCCGCTCGACCAAACGCTCTGCCATATCATCATGTTCAGTCATTTTTAACAAGGCATCTACAAGTACTTCTGGAGGCAATTTGACCAGCTTCTTCTTTTTTTCCTCTTCCATGGCTATTTACTCTCAGATGTTACTTCTTCAATGCCTTTCATTATATGGGAAATCAAGCTTTTCGAATATTCTATTGTCTCATCGGATTCACTGGCATACAATTCTGCCAGGTTATTGTTATCATTCAATCCATTCTCAAGAATTCCTTTAATCCGTTCAACAAGCTTGGGATTTCCAGATACTATCTTACCAATCTCCCTACCCAGGAATTGGGAGGCAATCTCATCCAATTCAGTATCATCTGTAAACAAATCACTATGTTGTTCAAAGATTACCTCATCATTTAGATGAAAATAATTCTTGATAATCTCAGCAATGTCATCAATATCATCTCTTCTAACCTCCGGCCTGTCATCCCAGGCAATAAGCTTCAGAATCACTATACCTGGCAAGGTACAGACCTTAAATCGTTGATCTTCTGTAATAATCTCCTCTGAAGCTTGCTCATATACTTCTTTAAAACCTTCTACATTCATACTGGTAAAACCAGTTCCCTTTACGGTGACAATTCCTTCACGTTCAAGGTCACCAAATGGTATAAGATCAACTTGGGTTTTATCCTTCCATATTAGAACAAATTCATTCTCTTTATAAGGTACGAATCCCTCGACATCAATCAAATAGCTTTTAAGGTCATCAAAAGTATTGATATCCTTAATCATTATACCAAAATCAATGTCGCTTGTTGCTCTTTTTGGTGGAAGATCGTGGACACCTCTCATCCATACATCCCTTGCAGTAGCACCAACAAGGTAAAAGTCTATTCCAAATTTTATAAATCCACGCTCAAGTGCCTGGAATATCTCTTTGTGACTGCCCTCGTCACGTATTTTACTAAAGGGTATTTTCAATAAGTTGCTCATAAATCTTTTGTGCTGTTTCTATACATCTTTTTTTACCGGTGGCCAATAGATCTGCATAAGCAATAACAGGTGGTACAACATTTCTATATGGCTCCTTTTCCTCCCAAAACTTTTCATACACCATCACATTACCATCCATGTCAGGAATAAGCCTGTAGTTTTTTATCAGATTTGCCTTTTTCTCATTTGTATATATGGTTAAATATTCAGGCTGCAAATATTTTGTATAAATATTTCCTGCAGGTTCGCCACCCCATTGGGTTTGAGTTTTTTTCAGTTTAATCTTCTTCCATTCAAGAACTACATTTGGATTGTTGAATCTGAAATTACCAACCTTTAAAGCGGGTTTTAGCTTCTCTGTGTAAGCAGTACACCATTTTTGTAATAACTGATCTTTATTTGTAAGTTTTAATTCCTTCTCGTTTACTTTTAGAGCAAAACCCTCTTCGACAAGTCCTTCGAGTATAAGTTTTACATTTCCAAGTGCTATACCTGCGTTTTTCGCAATCTCACGATAAGTATCATTTATATCATTTTCATTTGTCAAAAACAGAAGCAATGCCTTTAGACCGGCCTTTGTAAATGCTCTACCATATTTTTCCTGTTGAAGATATTGTTTTTGCTTTCCCTCAACTTTTAGAAGAATATTGTCAGTTTCAATATTTATGTTCCCGTTCATTTCTATATAAGCAATTCCTTGCTCTATAAGGGTATCCTTAATTTTTGGAAATAACTTCTCTGCTATTACCATGATTGGATCATACGCCTCATTCAGTTTGAAAATATTTGGAAGCTGATATTCCCGAAGTTCCTTTTTGATCTCAACAAAAAATTCCTGTGCATGACCTTTATAATTAAGCTTTATCACCCCATCGATGTCCTGCTTAACCAGCTCCTTCCAGATAGCATTTACTTTATGCTCTTTGAGGATTTCGTTAATGGCCGTATGTATAAAATTATCTTTCATGCTGTTCAATGTTGCCCAATGTACACGTTACGTGAACAAGCAAATATATTGAACATAAATTAAAAAAACAAGAATAAGTGAGTAGAAATAAGGATTATGCCAGAATACC
>JAYEGO010000239.1:0-3558 GCA_034659155.1 Bacteroidota bacterium
ATTTACCACGGGAATAAGAAGGGATATTATATTTGGGTTCAGGATAAGATTCATCAAAAAGATCCGGACTTTTAGTTTCCTTCTCCTCAAGTGAGGAGGATATTACACGAAGAGATTCGATTTCAATTTCCTCATTTTCGGACCAATGTCCGTAAATTTGAGTGTATTCTCTTTTAAAACTCAGCTTCAAATCTTCCTCACTCGAATAGGGTATTTCCAGAGCAGAATCCTGTCCAATAAAACGAAGATATGCATATCTTTCCCGGATTATGGCATTATTCTTATCCGCCCCCTCCTCCATAATCATAGTCATAGCCAATTCATCCAGTTCATGAAAGTAAGCTGGTAATTCTCCAATAACTTTTGAATATGGCAGAAGAACCTGTTTTTCAGCTATTCTTTCAATTCTGGCCATGCTTATTCCATATGCACTCAAAAGCCCGGCATCCCTGGGTAATAAGATGGTATTAATATGAAGTAGATCTGCTATAGCAGATGCATGCATTCCTCCTGCACCCCCAAATGCTACAAGAACATGATCTGCAGGCTTATAACCCTTACTTACCGATACTTTACGAATGGCTCCTGCCATGAGCTCATTTGCAATCTGAAGAAAACCATCAATAAGGTCTTCCATTTTTCTCCTTACCCCAGTTCGCGAAAAAATTTCATCAATTAGTTCATTTACTCTCTTCAATGACTCATCCGGAAAAACCGGTATCCCAAATTGTTTTGGATCTAACCGGCCAGACAATAGATTAATATCTGTAATTGTAAGCGGTCCGCCGGCGCCATAACATGCTGGCCCCGGGTAAGCTCTGGCACTATCTGGACCTACAGATAATTTAAATCCGTCATAATAACATATAGATCCCCCTCCTGCAGCAACTGTTTCAATGGAAAGAGCCGGACTGAATATTTTGGCATCTCCCACCTCCAACTCAAAACTATAATCAAATTTTTCACTAATCCTGGATACATCTGTGCTGGTTCCTCCCATGTCAAATGAAATGATCTTATTGTATCCTGCCAACTTCCCAATGGCTGCTGCTCCAACAACTCCGCCAGCCGGCCCACTTAATAGGCTATCTTTGGGGTGAAATTTCCCTTTTCGCACTAATCCCCCGGCACTGTTCATTACAAAGAAATCCTTTACATGTATCTTCTCTGAAATATTATCCAGGTAATTTTGAATGATTGTATCCAGATATGCATTTACAACAGTGGTTTCAGCCCTGGGAATATATTTAATAAGTGAAGAAAGTTTGGATGAAATACTTACAAACTGAAATCCTGTCTCCCTGAGAATACTCTCAAGAATATTTTCATGATCCGGATTTTTATAGGAATTTAACAATGCAACTGCTGCAGAATCAAAATGCGGCTCCCTCCTTAGGGCAGTAATCTTTAGTTTTAGATCATTAAGATCAATACCTTCAATGATTTTACCTTCGGCATCTATTCTTTCATTCACTTCAATAACTTTCTTGTATAGGGGAATTGGTTTCTGAATGTTACGGGCAAAAATATTGGACCTTTGTTGATACCGTATCTGTAACAGGTCCTTAAAACCTTTGGTTACAAAAAATACAGTACCTGATCCTTTTCGCTCGAGCAGGGCATTGGTTCCTTTTGTTGAACCCAGCCTAATTTTATGAACCGGAATTTTTTCCAACAAAGAGCACTCAGAAATAAGTCTGGCAGCAAGTACCGGTGCTTCTTCTCCTGTTCTCAATTCAAAACCCCCTTTGAATCCTTCCAAATCTTCAGGAAGAGGCTTATCTAGTTTTAGTATTTTTTCATCCGGATCAAAACTCGCAAGCTTAATATCCGGGTGCTTCTGATTTAGTAATTGAAAAGCGTAACCTGCAAGAATATCCTTTTCCAGCTTCCACTGCTCCTGGATCTTCAGCTCCAGCTTATTTTTCCAATGTATAATACTTCCTCTAATTGAACCATTACTCAGTACCTTTCGCCTCAATATATTCCCTTCGGAATCTTTTGTAAGGCAATCTGTAAAAGTTCCGCCTGTATCTACATTTAATTCAAAACTATTCTCACTCATTATGCATGGCCAGATTTTCTAATTTGAATAAGCTGAAAAACAACATAAGCCCAAATCAGGCTTGACAGTCCAAAATTGGCAATAAAAACAACTTCCTGAGAATTCCCCATGACAGGAAATATCTGGGTCATTGCATTCGATAGATTCATTATACCAAGTACAATGGTTACCCACACAACAGCTAACATCAGAAGGTTTGAAAAGATTCTGTTCATATTGTCATATCCCATGATCTTTGGATTATTTATCACAAAAACCAGAAAAATACTGATAAATGGAAGTATCAAACCATTTAATGCCTGAGCCAGGATAATAGCGGGTATAGGTTTAAATCCCAACATTCCAAGAATAATGCCTGTAAGAAGTACAATTCCCCAGGTAATAATAAAATTAAAAGACCTGTGGCTCCATTTCTCCGGATTATCGCCTGAAAATAAACTTCTGGCAGTGATGGCAGAAGCCAGAGGAGCAGTAATGGCCGAGGTAATACCAGCTGCAAACATCCCTATTGCAAAGACAATTACAATCCATGAGCCTAATTCCATGTCCAGGGTATTCACTAAAGCCTCATAGGAAAAAGGACCTGAAACAAAGGAGCCAACTACCAGGACAGACATTGAAATCAAGCCCCCGAGAATAACTGCAATACTTAATCCAAACCTCATCTCCTTTACAGATTGAGATTCCTGGGCTATACCTGAGCCAAGAAAAAGATTATAGGGGACAACAGTAGTACCTATTAAGCCCAGCACCAATAAGCCAGCTCCTGAAGTACCCGGCAGGGATGGGATAAAACTGCTTTTTACTACCTCTCCAAGATCAGGTTTAAGCAGTATGGCAGTGGTAAGAAATGAAATCCCCATAATTGCAACTACAAAACCCATTAGCCTGGCAATATTTCTAAGTGATGGAAGACTTAGTGCCAGAACAGCAAAAAGACCAATCAGCAAAACAAGAATATGAGTTTTTACAGGAAATAAGATTTCCAGCCCTGCCACTGCTCCTAACAGATTTCCGGTTTCATAAGCAGCTGACCCAATTATTATCGCACCTACTACAAGTATCAGAACAAGGGTAAAAGATGATCGTCCCTGATAATGATTTCTGATAGCCTGGCCAAGATTAATTCCCGATCGTATAGTTACCCTGGCAACTGCTTCCTGCAAAACAAGACAGGCAATGACTGAAAAAACCAGGGCCCATAACAAATCAAAACCAAATTCTGCACCTGCTTTAGAGGCAGTAGTTATAGTTCCGGGTCCAATAAAAGCAGCAGATATAACTGACCAGAACAGAATATTTATAAGGCGCTGGCGCATATTGTCTAATTAGAGTTTTAAGTTTTGAGTTTTAAGTTTTGAGTTTTGAGTTTTGAGTTTTGAGTTTTGAGTTTTAAGTTTTGGGGGTTGCCTTGAGCTGTCTTGTCCTTATATATGTCTGCAGGTTAAACAAAAAAACCAAGCCACAAAACTGTGGACATATTCTAATATTTT
>JAYEGO010000240.1:0-3553 GCA_034659155.1 Bacteroidota bacterium
TTTTTCTTGTCAAACGTTCTTTTGATCGGTCAAAAGAATGTTTGTGGGGTTTTAGGGGCAAAGCCCATTTGGTGTATTTCCATTCAATGCACTATGCCTTGAGCCTTTTAACATAATATCCCAGTGCCAGGCTGGCAAGCAATCCAGCAACTGCAAAACCGGCCAGGAGCATAAAAAAGTTATGGTAACCTGCCAGGTTTGGAGATGCATCCAGTATACGTCCGGCGACAGAATTAAGAAAAACATCAGGAGTAAAGCCGATTACAGAAATCAAACCAACTGCTGTACCGGTTAGTATTTTATCAATATTTGTTTCTTCAAGCAAGGCAAAGTACACCCCACGTAAAGCATACACTGCAGCAAAAGTGAATATTAAATTCCCATATATAAGAATAACAGTACCTGGAATTGGTGAAAGAAAAACCAATAGTATATAACTGATTAATAAAAGCGTAAAAGTAGAACCTATAACTTTAGTAGCCGAAAACCTATCTACCAGCAAGCCGGCAATAATTGCTGCAAAAACCCTGAGATATGATGCATTTGACATAAATTGAGCTGCACCTACCTCGTTCATCCCTAAAAAATCAACAGAATACAATGAGTAGAAATCAAGACCCTTATAACCGGTGTATGATGCAACCACTATTGCTGCCTGAAGCCATACCAACCGATTTTGAAGAATTTTCCCAATACCTGTAAGAAAATTTGAAGTCAAATTAGTACTACTCCTTTTTGAATCTGGAATAAATATCCATACCAATAATGCTGATGCTAAAGTCATTAATGAGTAGAAATAAATCACAGCTTGCAGGGCTTCTCTTCTCTGGTAAACATTTGCAAAGTCAGGATTATCTGGTAAAAACCTTCTTAAAAGAAAAACAGCGAATGTTGCAGCACCCGCAGCAATCAATCCCCTGCCTCCATCCAGTATTCCAAAGGCCCTGCCCTGGGCAAACTCCCCACCCCATTCTTTGGTAGCCTTGATCAGGGCAGCCCAAAATAAAAAAATGGTAGTTATTCCCCAGTAACCAAACAGAACTGAAAGTCCAAACCTACCAGGTATCTGTGCAAAATAAATACCCCCCAGGGCTGTAAATATCAATGATACCGTAATCAGCTTCCGGGCAGAAAATCTGTCTGCAATAGCTCCACCCGGGAAATAGGCAATCATAGCGGCTATTCCATAAATAGCAATTGCATCTCCAAGTGCTGCATTAGAAAGATCAAATACATTAAGTAATGTGGGCCTAAAAAAACGTGCTACATGAAAAGGAAGGCTGAAATTCATTTCACCGGCAAAAACCAGACAAAAAATTACTATCCATCTTGATCCTATATTGATTCTTCTTATTTTTTGTAACATTCTGAGACAAATATCAATAATTATTAATCACTAAGGTCAAAACAAATAACATAAGTTCCTGCTAAAACCTGCTATGAAGAAATGAAAGTATGAAATAGTTTTTACTCTAAAAAGTTGCCAGCTAGTTCAACTACTCTGAAATTTGCTATTCATCGATAAATATATGAGTCCATTAAAAAAATTATTTACTAACTGATGTAACATGACCTGTTTTTACTAATTTCATAGCACAGAAAAAATGAATGAAAAGTAATTATCCTCATCTGATTAAACTGACAATTGCCATTGTCCTTTTGATTGGAGCTTGTACCGACAAGACAAAATTGAATCCAAATATAATATTAATCCTTGCAGATGACCTGGGATGGAAAGATGCTGGATTTATGGGTAGTAATTATTATGAAACACCAGCACTTGATGCACTGGCAGCAAGTGGAATGAGCTTTACAAATGCTTATGCAAATGCCGCCAACTGTGCCCCTTCAAGAGCTTGTTTGTTAACCGGTATGTATGCTCCAAGGCATGGAATTTATACGGTCAACTCTTCTGCCCGGGGTAGGTCAGCCTATAGAAAACTTATCCCAATAGAGAACAAAACTATTCTGGATACCAGCTTTGTAACTATTGCTGAGGTTCTTGGCAAAAATGGCTACACAAGTTCTTCTATAGGAAAATGGCACCTTGGCAATGATTCCATTGGCATGCCACAGTCCCAGGGATTCAATGAAAATGTTGGCGGATATCACCTGGGACACCCAAAAAGCTATTTTAGTCCATACAACAATCCTCATTTACCAGATGGCCCGGAAGGGGAATATCTCACTAACAGGCTTACTGATGAAGCTATTGATTTTATTGAAAGAAATAAGGATCATCCTTTTTTCTTATATCTGCCTCACTATGCTGTTCATACACCAATTCAGGCAAGGGATAGTATTACTGGCCTGTTTAGCAGCAAAGTCCCAGATGGAAAACAGAATAATCCCAAATATGCTGCAATGATAAAAAGCCTTGATGAGGGGATTGACAGAGTTGTAAACAAAATTGAGGAGCTGGAACTCTCCAACAATACTATAATAGTTTTCATGTCTGACAATGGAGGCTTAGGAGTGGTTACCGGAATGGAGCCATTACGCGGTTCAAAAGGAATGCTCTATGAAGGAGGTATCCGTGTGCCTTTCATTATTTCCTGGCCGGGAAAAATTAAGGCAGGTACAACTTGTGATATTCCGGTGGCAGGAACGGACCTCTTCCCCACCATACTCAAATTAGCACGAATTAAACCACCAAAGGAATTAATAAGTGATGGATTAAGTTTAAAACGAGTCCTGTTAAAAGGAAAACAGATTCCTGAAAGACCTTTGTTCTGGCATTTCCCGGCATACCTGGAAAGGCACAAAGGAATAAATGGGATCTGGCGATCAGGCCCTGCCTCCTCAATAAGGTTTGGTGATTGGAAGCTAATTGAGTTTTTTGAAGATGATATAATAGAACTATACAACCTCAAAGAAGATATTGGAGAAACAAATGATCTGTCAGAAAAATATCCTGAAAAGAAAAACGAATTATACAAACTACTGTATGATTGGAGAAAGGAAATAAACGCTCCAATACCTACTGATACCAACCCGGAATTTGATGAATTAAAATATCAGGAATTTAAAGCCAAATTATTAAAAGATACACCTTTAGAAGGAGGCATTGTTATGCACTCATTGGACTTAAAATGGATGGAATAGTGGAATGTTGGAATAAAACATAAGCATCAAAGAAGTTGAATTATTAATTATAATTATATGACATTGACAATGAATATGCTAAAAAGAATTAAAACTGAACTCCCATGGCTACTCATTTTCATTTTGATAAGTCTTAATTCCTGCTCTGATCAAAAGAAGGGAGCAACCAGTTTTAACAATAATTGGCCGGATGGTGTTCAGAGAGTGTGGATTGGACCGGAATTCTGGGCTAACAGACTTCAGGACTGGCAACTGGATAATGGAAGAGTTGAATGTGTTACATCTGAACCCAATCGTAACTTAAATATTTTAACATGGAGGATGGAAAAGGAGGAGGGTGAATTTACAATGGAGGTAAATACAGGATTACTTTCAGATTCACTCCCTGCAAATGGGAATAACTGGATAGGATTCAGGCTGGGTACCAAAGGGCAATTTAATGACTACC
>JAYEGO010000241.1:0-3541 GCA_034659155.1 Bacteroidota bacterium
ACGCTTAACAAAGTCAATCCATCTTCTAATATTACCTTGTCCTCTTGCCAGCATTGTTTTAAAAATCTGAACCAGTTTCCTGACGATTTTAATTTCAGCAATGTTGTCCAATAATGTTTGCATATAATATCGTTCATGGGGATCTATAATATCTGTTAAGCAAACACTAATGTATTTAGCCAATTTTCGTGAGCTTAGTGGTTTTACATATGGTATCCTTGTTTGCTGGATTTGTGAGAACCCTGGAGTGTTTATTTCATGATTTTCCTTGATCATATTTATGTTATAATACGCTTGTGTTTTACTGCCTCTAAATCCCAACTCTTTAATCTCCTCGATTATATCTTTAATCTTATATCCATTGGTATTTAACCGGGCTACAATGTGACTGGTAAATAATTCGATGTTCGTAAATTTCGGGTGCGCTTTAGGAGACAATGATTCCTGAATAAAATATGAACGAACGGTATTACGGCTTATCCCTAAGTCTCTTGAAATCCTTAGAATTGGAACACCCTTTGCCTGAAGCTCTTTGACCTTATTAAATGTATCAAGCCTTTGATCAACTCTAATAGCAGCAACATCCTGAGTTATCTGAAATAACTGAGAGTTTTTTGCTTTTTTATCACTTACAGTTCCCTGTTCCGGTATTTTTAAGAATTCATTGGTTTTGTCTTTGATTATCGCTCTGATTTTTGGATTGATACTCTTGAAATACGTATCTAAAGCATCCGATAGATTCATTATTAAATGAAACCGATCAGCAATTTGAACTGCCTCCGGACAAGCTTCATCGATAGCAGAAGAGTACGAACTAGACCGATCACGGGTAACAATTTTCACATCATTATACTTCAGTAACCACTTCTTTAAATCCTTGCCCTCTCTTGAGGGTAATATTTCAATGGGTTTGGATGTTTCCATATCAATTAGTATTGTTCCATAGCTTTTTCCTTTTCGGTATGCCCAATCATCAACACCAAGCACTTTAGGTTGTGTTATCTCAGGTAGTTGTTGACTGTGTGCTATCCTTGTAATAGTTGAGCTGCTAACAGTAATAAATAATTGCTTAGACATGATACTACCAAGCTTTCCTGTTAGTTCGATTGCAAAGGAATTTAATATTTTTGATGCTCTTTTCGTTCTTCTGGAATATCTTAATATAGTTGGTGTTTGCTCTGAGAAAACTTTTCGGTTACAAAGGGAGTTATTGCATTTAAACTTTCGTGTCTTTAAATAGATAACGGTTTTATTTTGAAATACCGAAAAATCAGATATTGTCCGGGTATAATGATCATGAATTGTACTACTAAATTTTCCACAAATGGGGCATCTAGACCGTTTTGCTTTCACTGATGCGTAAATCTTTACAATTGAGTTATTGTATTCGATTTTTTTTACTTTTATCAATGGCATGTTAAATAGCTGATTTATCGTCATAAGTAATTGTATATTAATTACTTAAAGATAATAAATGCTATTTTAAGAAACAAGAGAAATGTTGATTTATATGCCTGATTATCATATAGTTATCAACAGTGGAATGTTAAATACTTTTCCCCAAAAGTGACGAAGAACCAACTGATCCGGAATTTGCAGTCAATCTATCAATATACTCTATGCCCCAATATCATTCGTCAAGATGGATACAATACAAAATTCTCTAATTATCATTAAATAATGTAAATTATTTCATTTAATGATATTTATTGCTACATTTGTATGATATATCATGCATTAACTATAATATTTAGGCTTAATGACCATATTATCGGACAAAAAATGGACAGCCACCAGTGATGCAGCTTTTCTAGAACTTATTGGATCATTCATAAGGCATCATCGCTTGCAACAAAACAAGACACAAAGTCAATTGGCCAATGAAGCTGGTATTGCTCGTTCAACCTTAAGTTCATTGGAAAAAGGAGAAAACTCCAGTTTAATTACATTTATTCAAATTTTACGTACACTTAAACTCCTGGAACTTCTGAAGGAATTTCAGGTTAAACAACAAATTAGTCCTATTCTATTAGCCAAAATTGAGCAATTAAAAAAGTCAAGAGCAAGGCTAACAGATAAATCAAAATCGAAACCTAAATCTGATTGGTAGTGATAACCACCGCATATGCAAATATTTGGAATAACCGTATCGGTGCTATTGCATGGGATGATTCAACAGGTGTAGGTTCATTTGAATTTATTCCATCATTTTTAAATAATAATTGGGATCTTGCCCCATTAAAGATGCCCATAGAAGATGCTTTGGGAAAAATATTTGAGTTTAGAGAGCTAAGAGACATCAATTCTTTTAGAGGTTTACCTGGGCTAATTGCAGATACTTTACCTGATAAATACGGTAATGCTCTTATCGATGCATGGCTTGCTCGTAGGGGGCGTCCATCAGGTAGTATGAATCCTATTGAAACACTTTGTTTCATTGGAAAAAGGGGAATGGGAGCATTAGAATTTGAACCACCAATCCCGAAAGATACAAATAGAGCAACCAAAATTGAAGTTAGTGATCTTGTCAAAATAGCAAATGATATTCTTACAGGCCGCATGGATTTCTCAACTAATCTTACTGCAAACGAAGAAAAAGCTATGCTTGACATATTAAAAATTGGAACGTCAACAGGTGGTGCAAGAGCAAAAGCTTTAATTACATTCAATCCCAAAACCAAAGAGGTTCGAAGTGGTCAGGCCGATGCTCCAAAGGGTTTTGATCATTGGATAATCAAATTTGATGGAGTTGAGGACACTCAGTTCGGAGCTACTTATGGTTATGGCCGTGTAGAAATGGCTTATCACCTTATGGCAATAGATTCAGGAATTGAAATGACTAAATGTAAGTTATACGAAGAAAACGGAAGAGCGCATTTTATGACACGTAGATTTGACCGTGATACAACTGAAGGGAAGATCCATGTACAGAGTTTTTGCGCTATGCAACATTACGATTTTGATGATGTAACCTCATATAGCTATGAACAACTTTTTGAAACCATGAGAATGCTTGAATTACCATATCCACAAGCAGAGCAATTATTCCGTCGTATGGTATTTAACGTAGCTTCAAGTAATTGCGATGATCATACAAAAAATTTTGCTTTTATAATGGATAAAAAAGGAGTTTGGAACCTATCGCCAGCATTTGATGTATGTCATTCATATAAACCTGGAAGCACTTGGGTTAGCCAGCAATCACTTAGCGTAAATGGGAAAAGGAAGAATATCTCTCGTGATGATTTTTTATTAGTTGCCAAGGTCATGAATATAAAGAAAGCTGAGAATATTATTAACCAGATTAATGAAATTGTGCAAAATTGGAAAAATTATGCAGGAAGAGTTGATGTGAGCAATGATAAAACCATTGCGATTCATAAAACTTTAAATAAGATATAAAACCCTCATCCCATTTTTGACAATAAAGGATGAATATTATAAATTCAGCCCCCTATTCGGACACCTCTAAAAATAATTTAAATATATACCCACTGATTATAAATCTATTAACTAAACAGGTTCGACTCCCTCCACTTTG
>JAYEGO010000242.1:0-3532 GCA_034659155.1 Bacteroidota bacterium
TGTAACAGCGGCCTCATCTCCTTCCTGACTTCGACACAGGGTCACCCAAAATTGAATCTGAGCTTTTCCCTTTTAACGCAAGCTGCGCTAAGTGGGTCCCGGCCTTGCGAACTGATGTCGGTACTGAAGATCAGCATCAGTGCTCCGTAGGAGCAAAATATAAATAGCCCCGGGTAAGACCACTATTCGATGTAGCTATAATACAGCCATCGCTTAAGTTTATTTACTTTAGGTTTCTGGGAATTAACAGCTTCTGTGGGCACCACCCGGGGTAAGGTTCGTAACACAAACCTGCCCTGTGAAATGCTACTATGTAGCAAAGACGAAGTCTTTATTTCACAGGGTAAACGGTCCGACAACATGGTTTAATAAAGGCAAATAGCTATACCGGACCGCAATGAAAGCTCGTATTTATATATCCAATATAATTTCTTGTTTTCTATGTATATTTCGAAATAATTAGGTTTTAGACTCTGTATCGCCCATAAAAAAAGTGTATTGTCTTGATCTGGGTGATCCATATTTGGTAATGCAGGCGATTTGGCATTCTGTCTCTTTTGACCTCTCTACTCCAAATTTTTTGTAGTTTTACGGATAGATTTTTCTCCATCCTAACTTAAATTCAAATGAGAAGGTTTATATTATCATTTTTACTGATTCTGAAAATTGCATGGCCAGGTATGGCCGCACCAGATGAGCCTGCTACAATCCAAAAAGGGATACTTGACTTAAAAGAATGTACTATTGATGAAAACTTCTTCCTTAAGTTGGATGGGGAATGGGAATTTTACTGGGATAGATTTGTTGCCCCGGAAGATTTATTAGCTACATCCCCTCCCATTCCTGATCTATATTGTGATGTCCCTTCTTACTGGTCTCAATATAGTATAAATGAGGAACCCTTAAGCGGGTTTGGACATGGCACCTACAGACTACTTATATTATTACCCGAAGGATTCAGGCAGACCCTGGCATTTGAAGTTCCGGTTTTTGATGCAGCATATTCCCTGTTTTTGGATGACAAGTTTATAAATAGTAATGGGAAAACAGGAACTTCAGAAATAAACAGTGAAGGAGGATATAAGCCTTTTGTAACAGGCTACAGGCCTGTCTCTGACACTCTTAGTATTTTAATCCATGTGTCAAATTACCAGCACCGAAGAGGTGGCTTTTGGAAATCAATGAAAATTGGAGATCCGCACAAAATAGACAGGTCATCCAGTGAATATGCCTTAATCAATTCCATCTCACTTGGCCTGCTACTTACATTTACATCGTTTTTCTTCATTTTCTTTTTGCTTTTTAAAGAAGACAGATTACTGCTTTACTTTTCCCTGACACTGGCTGGTCTTTTCCTGCGTTTCATTTCAACTGACCTTTACCCTATTTTGTTATTTGCAAATATTTCATGGTTATGGCTTATACGCTTTGAATATCTTGGTTCTTTTATTGCCTTTATTTTTGGAATGTGGTATTTTTATTCCCTCTTTCCTTCGAAGTTTTTTTACCACTTCAGAAATATTAATACAATTCTATCAGCCATTGCCGTATTTATTATCGTGTTTTTTAAGGTAGTCACCTTTTCCTATACCATGTTTTATTTTCAACCTATGATTACTGTTTTCTTGCTTTTTTTTGTAGGTACTGGTTTTATACACCTGTTCAGATCTACGCCAGGGAGGTGGGCATATTTTGCGGGATCAATAATTATTATAATCTCCTTAATCAATGATATTCTTGTAGCCAATTCAAGAACTGCCATTTCGAATGAATATGTTATTCATTTTGCCATTCAGGTATTTGTCTTTATCCAGGCCGTCATGCTTATCAGGAAGTGGATTGTTTCTTACCAGGAAAAAGAAAGCCTGCATACAGAAATAGCTCATATGAACCAAAACCTGGAAATTATTGTTGGAAAAAGAACCGCACAGCTTGAGTCGCAAAACCTGGAAATTAGCAAACAAAAAGAAGAGATTGAAAATCAGAATGAAACCTTACAGGAGTCCCTGGACTTTAAAAACAGATTTTTTTCCATCATTGCCCATGACCTTAAAAGTCCCATTGCCAGCCTCGTTCAGATTTCTGACCTCACAGACGTGGACATGCCTGCCAAAGACAGGTTACGAATCTGGGCATCAGCAAGGGACCTGGTAAAGTCTGCTGCAGACCTTATTGACAACCTTTTATACTGGGGGCGAAGCCAGGGAAATCAAATACATTATAAGCCAGAACAGGTAAGCCTTCCTAATATCCTGGATGAGACTATTGGCCTCTTTGTCGAAACAGCAAAACAAAAATCTATCAAACTCAAGTCTTCGAATGAAGCAAATATCCATGCATTTATTGACAAAGAATTGATGCAGATTGTATTTCGTAATATCATTTCCAACGCTCTTAAATTCACAAGTGCCGGAGGTACAGTTAGCATAAAAACACAAGTTGACCCTGAATCCTCAGGCAGGGTTATTTTTTCAGTAGAAGATGATGGACTTGGAATGGATAGAGTAGTGATAGACAACTTGCTTGAAAATAAGGAAATTATCAGTACTGCCGGAACTGCAAATGAACATGGTACAGGATTAGGACTACGTCTTTGCTACGATCTTGTCAAGATCAACAAAGGTGAGATGGAAATTAAAAGCACACCAGGGAAAGGAACAATAGTTTTGTTGTCTTTGCCGGCTTCCGAATAACTTGAGATTTCACCACAAAGTCAAACAAAGTAGTCACAAAGAAACTCAGCGCTCTGTTCTATATTAGGGGGGCTTAACAATTATTTACGAGAATATTATAACTACAATACTCATACCACCCCGTCCCTTACCTTGTATGCTTAAATTGATTTGTACATGAGGAATTTCGGTTTATTTACTAATAGCTTGTTGAAATGGTTCGGGACACCCCTCCTAAAATTAGGAGGGGAATTTTACGTCACAATTTAACATTTAATAGAACCTTAAATTCTCCTCCTGTTTTAAGGAGGAGTACCCCATTATGATAGGGCTGGGTTATGAGTGAAGGCCTCAGAATGGGGGGAGGTGGTTGGTTATGAATAGATCCCGAAACCTCTCTGTCCTGTAGGCAGGCAGATTCAGGATGACGACACACCTAATGTTAACTTTTGAGACAGCCTCTTTTACCTCAATCATTCATGCTTTAAAATCCTTGCAGGGTTGGTGTTAGCTGCCTTTAAGGTTTGTGTGGTAATAGTAAGAAAAGCAATTGTTACAACTATTAAAACACCGATAAGTATGGTAACAGGCCCGAATGAAACATGAAGTGCCAGATATTGCAACCACAGATTATTTACTAAATATCCTAATGGCCCGGCAATAAGGGCTGCAATAAGTACCATTGACAGATATGATTTCAAAATTATATTAACTATGTCACGGGTATTTGCACCATACACTTTCCTGACCCCAATTTCTTTAAGTCTTGTCTGAGTACTATAGGTCGCCATACCATATAAACCCAAACTTGCAATCACTATTGCCAGTATTGAAGTAAAACCCACAGAATAAAGAACATG
>JAYEGO010000243.1:0-3529 GCA_034659155.1 Bacteroidota bacterium
ATTAAGCCTGCTTATTACTACCCTGATTGGGTGTAAGCAAGCAGAAACAGAAATAAACTATTTAAACCCTGCAGAAAAAGAAATCCCTGCCATTATTGATGGTGTAAAATATGGCTTTGGAAACTGGGAAACAGAATCAGGTAGAGAACCATACCGCTCACCAGGGAATCACCGGGCAGTGGTAAAGGTGAACTCATGGGAACAGGCAGTGAAGGTTCATATTCAATGGCGCAGAAACGATAAGAATCCTCAAAATAAGGAAGTGATCATTATCGATGCCTTAACGAATGAACCGGTCCAGAATAAAATTATCAGGAAAATCAATAGTGTTTATAGCGATATAATTTTCCAGCCTGTTGAAGGCTCTGACACCTACTATTTTTATTACTTTCCTTTTCAAAGTACAGGAAGTTACTATCCTGTGGTTACCTATATTGAGCCAAAAAATGTGGCTGAAAAGAACTGGGAAGAGCAGTATGTTACCTTAAGCCAGTCAGCATATGAAGATATTCCTGAAGCAAAGCTTATTATTATACAGTCAACAGATAAATTTAATAGTTTTTTCCCAATGGAAGTCATTGCTACAAGACAGGAAACTGATTCATTTATGAAAGTCCACCCGGCTGATTATTATATTTTCCCAGAATATCGCAACTATCCTGCAAGGATGAAACACAATCTCCCCTGGCACTGGATAAGCAGGGGCTTGAAAAACGGCATCAGTGACCATGTTCAAAAGGGGGAATTCTATTCATTTCAGCTTTGCCTGTTTGCTAATCAATCTGACCTTTCAGGTATTCAACTCACATACTACGATTTGAAAGGCCCCGGGAAATCAATAATTGGCAAAGAAAATTTTCAATGTATCAATATTGACGGTGTGGATCTTAAGGGAAAGCCTTTTAAGAAAGAGATAATTGTAAAGAGAGGGGATGTTCAGCCTTTATGGGTGGGGTTTATGGTTCCTGTAGATGCCAGGGCAGGAGTTTATGAAGGGAAAGTAATTGTTAAGCCGGCAGAACACCCCGAAGACACTATTTATTTGTCCTTTGATGTATTAAGTACCACAATTACTGACCATGGTGACAATCAGCCTGAAAATATGACCAGGTTACGCTGGTTGAATTCTACAGCTGGTTTAGACAAAGATTATATCGTAGCTCCTTACCTCCCTGTAACAATTAGCGATGACCACATTAAAATACTTGGACGTGAGCTTATCCTGGATGAAAATGGATTACCCGGGCAGATTCTCAGCTATTTCTCAAAAGAAATGACAGGTTTAAATTCTAATCCGGAAAAGATACTGAAACAAGCTGTTAGTTTTGAAGTGAATACTCCGGGTAAAAAGCAGGAATGGCATACTCCTTCATTCTCAGTGAAGCAAGATTCTAAAGGTAGGGCCTATTGGGAAACAATAAACCAATCCACAGATCTCTCATTGATAGTGAATGGCTCGATTGAATACGATGGTATGTTGAATTATAATTTACAACTGGTAAGTAAAAATGACATAAAAGTTGATGAAATTAAATTAAACATTCCAATGATGCCTGATGCAGCCAGCTATATACTGGGACTGGGTCAAAAAGGATCTGAACGTCCGAAAAATATTAATTGGAAATGGGATGTAAGGAAAAATCAGGAAGGGGTATGGCTTGGTAATGTAAATAAGGGTCTGCAGTATGTACTGCGGGACTTAAATTACGAGCGACCGCTGAATACAAATTTCTATCAATCTAAACCTTTAAACCTGCCACATTCGTGGTACAACAATGGTAAGGGTGGAATTCATATTACAAGCCAATCAGACCAGGTGCTTTGTGAAAATTTCAGTGGCCCCAGGTCCATAAAAAAAGGAGATACCCTGAATTTTAATATCCGGTTTCTGATCACTCCATTTAAAGCAATTGATTGGAAAAAACACTTTGACACAAGGTTTGTTCATATGTATGCTCCTGTTGATTCAGTTGATAAATGGGGAGGAACCGTGATTAATGTTCACCATGCAAATGAAATAAATCCTTATATCAATTATCCTTTTTATAATCTTAAAGAGCAGAAAGACTATATTGACAAAGCCCATAAATCTGATATTAAAGTGAAGCTTTATAATACTATAAGGGAAATAACTTATAAATGTTATGAAATGTTTCCCTTACGGAGTCTTGGATATGAAATTCTGAATGATGGTGATGGTGGAGGGCACCCATGGCTTCAGGAACACCTGGTAGATCATTATCACAAAGCCTGGCATGCATGGAGGGTAAACGATGCTGCTATTCTGGATAAAGGCACTTCCCGCTGGACTAATTATTATATCGAAGGACTTAGCTGGTTGGTGAAAAATCAGGATATTGACGGACTCTACCTTGATGACATAGCCTTTGATCGTGCAACCGTAAAACGAATGGTTAATGTTATGACCAGGCAGAAAGAGGGAATAATTATTGACCTTCATTCCGCTAATCAGTATAATGACAGGGATGGTTTTATTAACTCCGCTTTTTTATACATGGAACACTTCCCTTACATTACCAGGCTTTGGTTTGGAGAATATTTTGAATACGACAGGAACCCCGACTATTGGCTCACTGAGGTTTCAGGAATACCTTTTGGTTTAACAGGGGAGATGCTTCAGGATGGAGGAAACCCATACAGGGGCATGATCTACGGAATGACTACACGCATGTATGGGGAAAGGGATCCGAGGCCACTTTGGAAATTCTTTGATCAATATGACATTGGAAAAAGTAAAATGCTGGGATACTGGCTAAAAAACTGCCCTGTTAAAACAGATAATGAAAGGATAATAGCAAGCGTTTATAAAAAACCCGGGGAAGCCATTATTTCCATTGCCAGCTGGGAAGAAAGTGATACTGAGATTCAGTTGTTAATTGACTGGAAAGGCCTGGGTATTGATCCGGAAAGCGCAGTTCTTACTGCACCTGCTATAGAAAATTTCCAGGCAAAACAAGAATACAATCCTATGGGTACTATTTTGATTCCGAAAGATGAAGGCCTTTTATTAATTTTAAAATAAATCACTCACCGGGTGACTATGAGTCACCCGGTGAGTTTTATTAAAAAATTGAGAGCTTATTTTTTCTTCCTTTCAGAATCCGATTTTGAAATGGAGTCTCTCATAGAAGTATCAGCATCAATATTTTTCATACGGTAATAATCCATTATACCTAAATTCCCTGCTTTAAAAGCATCTGCCATAGCCAGTGGAACCTGAACTTCAGCTTCTATTACTTTTGCCCTGGCCTCCTGTGCTTTTGCTTTCATTTCCTGCTCCAGAGCTACAGCCATTGCTCTTCGTTCCTCTGCTTTTGCCTGGGCAATATTCTTATCGGCATTTGCCTGGTCCATTTGAAGAACAGCTCCGATATTTTTCCCAATATCAATATCTGCAATATCAATAGATAAGATTTCGAATGCTGTTCCAGAGTCCAGACCTTTTCCAAGTACAGTTTTGGAGATTGAATCAGGATTCTCCAGCACTCCTTTATGTGACCCGGAAGAT
>JAYEGO010000244.1:0-13454 GCA_034659155.1 Bacteroidota bacterium
AAGGGCGCCCCGGTAGTTACTCCATTAAAAACCCCACTGCCAAATTCAGGAATATCAGGTTCAATCCGTGGTGTTGTTCCGATTGCACCACTCCTGCGGCGAGCAAGATCTGTTTCAAAACCTGCAGAATCAATCTCAATTCCCGGGGGACATCCATCAATCACTATCCCAATCATTGGCCCATGAGATTCTCCAAAAATGGAAATTCTAAATAATCGTCCAAAACTATTCATCAGCTAATAATTTACATGTTCGTTTCATATACATTTCCGCCAACTAATTTTAAATCATTAAAAAACCCTGGATAAGACTTTGAAACACATTCTGAACCATCGATGCTTACCGTATCAGTAGCCCTTAAGGCTGCAACCGCAACAGCCATAGCAATTCTATGATCATTATGTGAAATGACCCTTCCCCCACTAAGCCTACCTCCCAAAATTTTCATCTGCTTCCCTTCTATCGTAATTTTTATTCCCAATTTTTCAAATTCTTCCTTCAATGTTTTTGCACGGTTGCTTTCTTTTGCTATCAATCGTTCAATACCACTCAAAACACTTGTCCCTTTGCAATGTGATGCAAGGCTTACCAATGGTGGTGCAAGATCGGGGCATTCCGACACATCAAATTGAAAAGCGTTCAGCTCCTTTCTGCTAACTTTCAATCTTTTACTCCCTTGTTCAATCCTGGCACCAGCCTTTTTAAGAGCTTCTAATATCATTTTATCTGCTTGCATAGATTCAGGGTCCAGACCTGACACTTCTATCTGACCGGCAATTGCACCTGCCGTTAATAAAAAAGCTGCTCCACTCCAATCTCCCTCAACAAAATATTCACGTGATTTATAGGTCTGCCCTCCAGGAATATGAAACTCGAGATAATTATTATGCTCTGCGACTATCCCAAAATCTCTCATAACATTCAGACTAAGGTCAATATATGCTTTGCTCTTTAAATTTTCTACTACCAGGAAAGAATCAGCTTCTATTAAAGGTAAACTCATCAACATTCCAGTCAAAAATTGAGAGCTCAATGATCCGTTTATTTTTACCCTACCTCCCCTTAATGGTCCCTTAACCTTAACCGGCAAAAAACCATTATTGGTAGTCACTTCTACCCCCATTGCTCTCAAAGGTTCCGCCAGATCTCCCAGGGGCCTATCCTTCAAAGATCCGGTACCAATTAGCTCCATTTCTTCATTAAACAATGATGCAACTGCTGAAAACATCCTCAAAGACAAACCTGACTCACCACAATTAAGACTTCCATTCTGTAGGGTATTGCCCCCCTCAATTATTATATGATCACTATTTTGTTCCATTTTGGCTCCAAGGAATTCAGCAAGCTTCATCGCTGATATGGAATCTTCACAAAAACTGGGATTTAGCAAAATGCTGGTTCCCCTGGCCAGAGTAGCTGCAACAATTGCCCTGATCATAACACTTTTAGAAGCAGGGGCAGACAACTTGCCATGAACTTCTGAATAAGACACCGTATTAATCTTTGAAATCATTTTCATATCCTGTCCAATGTAAAAGCATCCTCCCAATTAACCCAATCAACAAGCCAATTATTAATTTTCCCAATTTCTATTTTTTCAGAAAAAGCATTACCAAATGAGTGCAAAAGAACAAAATACAGGAACTTGCCTGAACGTTTCTTATCAACTATAAATTGGGTTTGAAGCTTATCAAGATTTATCTGAACTCTCCTTATTATTCCCGAATTTAAAATAATATCCCTGGCCATTTTAGATTCATCAAGGCTCAAATATCCTTCCCTTTCAGAAATGTAAATAGCTGCCAGCATTCCGTAGGTAACTGCCATGCCATGAGATAGCCCATGAGCACTTTCGATGGCATGACCAAATGTGTGACCAAAATTCAACAGCCTGCGCTCTCCGGTTTCCATTTCATCTTTTTCAACAGTAGACTTCTTAATATGTACTGATTTTACTACAAGTTCATGAATCAGTTGCAGGTCTTCTCTGTTAACAAATTTTTCAGGCTTGAAATAATTCAGGATTTCCGGATCTCCAATAAAACCATACTTCAATACCTCTCCAAGTCCTGATAAAAACTCATATTCATCCAGGGTTTTAAGCAAGCTATGGTCACAGATCACAAGTTCCGGCTGGTTGAAAACCCCAATGATATTCTTAAAACCACTAAAATTCACACCATTCTTTCCTCCAATGCTTGCATCCACCTGGGCCAAAAGGGTGGTGGCAACAAAACCAAATCTTAAACCTCTTAAGAAAGTAGAAGCAGCAAATCCGGCTATATCACAAATCACACCGCCTCCAATTCCCAAAATATATGTATTACGGTCTGCTTTTAGCGCTAATAATTGCGAATAAATAAACTCAATGGTACCAAGATTCTTTAACTCTTCCCCGCTTTTGATGCGAATGACAGGAAAGTCAGGAAATCTTGAGGAATAGAGCTCATGGACCCTTTCATCAGTAATGATGATTACATTGGACTTGGGAATATACCCACCAAGCTTATCTAAAGATCCTCCAATTACAATTTTTGAATCACGATTGAGCCCTTTAATCATTACTTCTTTTATGCCTGGCAATGTATTCATCAAAAAGAGTTTTTACTAAGGTATTAAATTTAGTTCTTTTTTAATTCTCTTATAGTTCTTCCTGGTGTTCTTTTGAGTCTTCGTGCCTTAGTGGCTATCTTCTCTTTTCGCGTCGGCACAGTTATTCCCTGTTCATTATTTTTGTTTGTTTATTAATTGACTCCTGGTGGATAGCCTTTAAAATAGTTGTGACAAATTCTTCACTCAAGCCAAGTTTTTTCCCTAATTCTGTTCTTCCTTTCAAAATGTCAGCCCACCTGTCAGATTGAAGAATTGTGATGCCATTCTGTAGCTTATATTCGCCAATTTTCTCAACCACCTTCATCCTGGTCTCAATAGTGTGAATGATTTTATCATCCAGGCGATCAATTTCGGTCCTGTAATCTTCCAGATCTTTAAGTATTTCCAGTCCATTAACCTGTGGTTTTCTCCAGACCAGTGAATCCAGCATTTTCTTTAATTCAGCTGGTGTCACCTGCTGCTCTTTATCACTGAGTGCATTTTCCGGATCGATATGAGATTCAATAAATAAACCATCAAAATTCAGGTCTAATGCTTTCTGGCAAACACCCTGAAGCAAATCTCTGCGCCCACAAATATGACTAGGATCAGTAATTACCGGTAGTTCCGGGAATCTTCTTTTCAGCTCAATAGGAATGCCCCATTGAGGTTTGTTACGATAATTTGAGGGTCCATAAAAAGAAAAGCCTCTATGAATGGCAACCAGTTTGTTCAATCCAGCCTTGTTGAATCTTTCTAAAGCTCCAATCCATAAGTCAATGTCGGGATTAATAGGATTCTTAACAAATATCGGGATATCTTTTCCACTCAGGTAGTCTGCTAATTCCTGAACTGCAAAGGGGTTTGCTGTTGTTCTGGCTCCAATCCACAAGATATCTACTCCATGCTTCAGAGCTTCTTTTATATGATATGTGTTTGCAACTTCTGATGCAAGTAGTAAGCCTGTTTCCTTTTTCAGTTTTTCCAGCCATGGAAGGGCTACAGCCCCTAAACCCTCAAAATTCCCGGGTCTGGTCCTGGGCTTCCATATACCAGCCCTGAATATAGGAATCCCCATATCTGCAATCATATGACCGGTTTTAATCACTTGCTCCTCGGTTTCTGCACTGCAAGGGCCCGATACTATAATGGGGGTCTCCAATTCTTTCCCATTAATTACAACTGGCTCAATCCTTAATTTAGTTTCCATAAAAAAATATATTATAGGTCTTTAATAATTCTATTCCCTGCTTTTTCTAATACAGCTATATCATTGCAAATCGAAATACGAAGATAATTCTTTCCCTGCTCTCCAAAAATTGCACCCGGCGTGATAAATACCTTTGTTTTTTCAAGAATTCTATCTGAATAGCTGTATGAATCTATTTCCTTTTCCGGGATTTTTGCCCAAACAAACAAACCAGCTTGTTTCTTTTCATAGCTGCAAGCTAATTGATCTAAAATATCCCATGCATGTTCCCTTCGTGATTCATATACTGAATTCAAATTATCATACCATGAAACCGGTAAGTTCAGAGCCTCAATTGCAGCTTTTTGCAGTGCCAGGAACATTCCTGATTGAATATTGCTTGTAACTTTCAATACTTTTTCGATATAATCATTTCTACCGCTGAGCATTCCTAAACGCCATCCTGCCATATTATGAGACTTACTTAAAGAATTCAGTTCAAGAGCAACTTGTTTTGATTCAGGAACAGAAAAAATACTCAAAGGATTCTTGTTTAAAATAAAACTATATGGATTATCCAGGCAAATCAAGATGTTATTTCGCAAACCAAACTTAATCAGATCCCGGAATAATTTCTCTGTAGGAATAGCTCCCGTAGGCATATGCGGATAGCTTACCCACATTATCTTCACATTTGTTAAATCATGTTCTTCAAGAGAATTCAAATCAGGAAACCATGAATTCTCTTCCTTCAGTTCATAGGGAAGGACTTCTCCGCCAATCAATCGTGTAACCGATGCATAAGAAGGATAACCAGGATCAGGAACAAGTGCAGTTTCTCCCGGATTTAAGAAAGCCATGGAAATATAAAATATTCCTTCTTTAGAGCCCATAAGTGGCAGGACTTCATTCTCAGAATCGAGTGTAACACCATAATACTTTTCGTACCATGCTGATATCGAGTTTCTGAACTCAATTGTACCCCTGTAGCTCTGGTAACCATGCCCATTTTCTTTAGAAATATATTCTTTTGCTTTTTCAATAGCCTGAATTGGGGGAGGAAGATCGGGGTTCCCGATTCCCAGGTTAATGACTTCCATCCCTTTAGCATTCATCTTCTCAATTTCTTTCAGCTTTCTTGAAAAGTAATACTCACTGACTTGATCTGTTCTTCGGGCAGCTTCTATTGTCATAATATTTTCCTCCCTTTTCTATATTCTCCCAGTATTCCCAGTTCACCTGTAAACGGACGAACTGCATCCAAAACCTGCCGGTACAATTCTTCTTCCTCAAATAGCATATCAATATAAAAGTGATAGTCCCATTCTTTTCCAATTATGGGCATAGATTGGATCTTTGTAAGGTTCATTTCATAATAAGAAAGTATAGACAAAATTTTGGAAAGGCTTCCGATCTTGTGAGAAAGTGAGAAAAATAGAGAGGCTTTATTGTTCCCGGAATTTTTGTCAATATTTCCATTATCTGAAAGTATCAGGAATCTGGTGTAATTCACTTTATTGGTTTCAATACCTCCGGCAATAATCTCAAGATTATATTTTTCGGCTGCAAGATCACTTGCAATAGCTCCAACACCCTTTAGCTCCTTATCTCTTATTTCCTTTGCACTCAATGCTGTATCAGCACTTTCAATTAACCTGATTCCAGGCTGTTTTTCAAAGAAAGTCTGACATTGCAGAATAGCCATTGGATGTGAATACACCTCTTTTATTTCTTCTAGATCCTGACCAGGCAAAACAACAAGATTCTGTTTGATTCGTAAAAATATCTCTCCAATAATTTTCTTTCCTGACTCCATCAACAGAGTGTAATTTGGCAAAATACTCCCGGCCACTGAATTCTCAATTGCCATAATACCAAAATCTGACTTTCTTTCTTTCAGGGTTTTAAAAATATCCTTAAAGGTTCTCCTTGGAACAATTTCTATTTGATCAGTCTCGAAATATTGCCTGGCAGCAATTTCATGAAATGCCCCATAACCACCCTGGATTGCAATTCGTAATTTTTGTTGTCCTTCTTTTTCCATAATTATATATAAAAAAAAAGCCCCAATAAATGGGACCAACTATTTCTATATAAAGTTATCCCTATCCGGCTGAAGCACCAAAATAAAAATAGCTGTTAAAGAAATAAGTATTCGTCATTAATTTCAAATATGTGTACAAACCTAAGTATTTTAAAAGAATATTCAGTCATGATAACAATACTTTTTTTTCAAGCAGAATTTTTATGACTTTTGTATTTATAATAAAACAACTGAATTGCTTTTAATGAATAAAAAGGAAAGATATAGGAATGTAATTGCTCACTTTGAAAAAAATGTTCCAATTGCAGAAACTGAATTGCAATATAAGGATGCATTTAGTTTGCTTGTTGCTGTAATCTTATCGGCCCAGTGTACAGATAAAAGAGTTAATCTAATAACTCCTCCCTTACTTTTACAATTCCCTGACGCAAAAACCATGGCCGGGAGTACTCAGGAAGAAGTCTTTGAATTCATCAAGACTTGTTCCTACCCCAATAACAAGGCAAAACATATCAGAGGGATGGCAAAAATGCTAATAGAAAGGTATAATGGCAAGGTCCCTTCAGATATTGATGAGCTTCAGAACTTGCCAGGGGTTGGCCGAAAAACTGCTAATGTAATTGCTTCAGTAGTGTTTGACAAACCTGCGATGGCAGTGGATACTCACGTATTCAGGGTTTCAAAACGACTGGGATTAACTCAAAATGCAAAGACCCCTCTTGCTGCTGAAAAACAATTAATTCAATATATTCCTGAACATCTTATTCCCAAAGCTCATCATTGGTTAATATTGCATGGGAGATATATTTGTGTTGCGAGAAAGCCTAAATGTGATGAATGTGGATTAAAAGCCTATTGTAAATACTATAATTTGCAGAAATAAACTACCTCGTAGCAAAGCTGACGAGGTATCAAGATAGGAATTTGTTTTCAAAACGATGCAAGCATCGGAGTATTATACTCATTTATCCCGATACGCTACACTATCGGGATTCGTTCAACTTACAAATTTCAATGCACTATGTTTTTGAAAATTGAGTTTCACGAATAAAATTTAACACATGAAAAGAATTTACCTTGATTTCAATGCTACAACGCCTATACATCCTGAAGTTGCCGAAAGTATGAAGCCCTTCCTTAAAGAATATTTTGGAAATCCTTCAAGTAATCATTGGTACGGCACACAAACAAAGTTAATGCTTGAAAATTCACGTAAGCAAATTGCTCTTTTCCTGAATTGTTCTATAGACGAAGTGATTTTTACAAGTGGAGGAACCGAATCCAATAACACAGCCCTTAAAGGCATTGCTTTTGCTAATAGAGATAAGGGGAAGCATATTATTACCTCTGAAATTGAACATCCTGCCATTCTGGAAGTATGCAAGTACCTTGAGAAAAACGGATTTGACATTAGCTATATTGGTGTTGACAAATATGGGATGGTAAATCCTGAGGAGATTCAATCTGCCATTACTTCTTCAACCATATTGATAAGCATAATGCATGCAAACAATGAGGTTGGAACCATTCAGCCCATTCAGGAAATTTCAAAAATTGCTCGTGAAAACAATATACTGTTCCATACTGATGCTGCTCAATCTGCCGGAAAAATACCGGTTGATGTTGAAGAATTGGGTGTCGATCTTCTTTCAATTGCAGGACATAAACTTTATGCTCCCAAAGGAATAGGTGCACTGTATATCCGAAGAGGCACAAATATTGAAAAACTTATACACGGTGCAGATCATGAAAGAAATATGAGGGCAGGTACAGAAAACATACTTGAGATAATTGGTCTGGGAAAAGCATGTGAGCTTGCAAAAGCTGAAGGGAACATAAGGAGTAAACATCTTAAGAGTTTAAGGGATCAGCTATACGGGGTGTTAACCAATAAATTAGAAGACATACACCTGCTTGGGCATCCTGAAAAACGCTTGCCAAATACCTTAAGTATTGGATTTGCAGGATTGGATGCCAATATAATTTTATCTGAGCTACAAAACATTGCTGCTTCTGCAGGAGCTGCCTGCCATGCCGATCAGGTAGATATTTCACATGTACTAACTGCCATGAAAATACCTGATGAAATAGCTATGGGAGCTATTCGCTTTTCAACAGGCTTTTCCAATACTTCAAATGAAATCTCCAGTGCTGCAAAACAAATAATAATTACCCATAACAACTTAAAAAACACATCTGCGTCTTCGTATAGTCCTGGCATTAATCTAAATGAAGTGAAATTAACCCAATTTACCCAGGGCCTTGGTTGTGCATGTAAACTCAAACCTCAGTCCCTCGAAAAAGTACTTGAGAAAATTCCGGAATTCAAGAATCCCAATATTATGGTAGATATGAAATCCAGTGATGATGCTGCCGTTTATAAATTAAACCGGAACACTGCAATTGTTGAGACTGTAGATTTTTTTACACCCGTGGTTGATGATCCTTATTCATTTGGAGCAATTGCAGCCGCAAATTCTCTTAGTGATATTTATGCAATGGGAGCTAAACCATTATATGCCTTAAATATAGTGGGATTTCCAAGTACAAGACTAGCTATGACCGTGCTTGAAGAAATACTAAAAGGGGCAAGTGATAAAGTGAAAGAAGCAGGAATTGGAATATTAGGAGGCCACACCATTGATGATACTGAGCCAAAGTTTGGATTGGTGGTAACAGGTATCGTTCATCCCGGGAAAATCCTAAGAAATTCGGGGGCAAAAATAGGAGATGCCTTAATTCTTACAAAACCTCTTGGGACAGGAATAATTTCCACTGCCATGAAAAAAGGAATTGTCCCGGAAGAAACTATTTCGCTGGTTGTAAATATGATGTCAAGGCTCAATAAAACCACTGCAGAAGTAGCAGAAAAACACCCTGTTTCGGCCTGTACAGATATTTCAGGATATGGACTTTTGGGGCATTTACGCGAAATGTTGAAAGCCAGTAAAGTAAATGCCACATTGCAAATAAAAAATATTCCCTTGTTTGATAAGGCGATAGAATATGCGGCCAATGACATTATTCCGGGAGGAACAAGAAACAACCTGAATTATGTATCAGACTTTCTCATATCAGATGCCGGTATTTCAGCAAATGATAAAATATTACTTGCAGATGCTCAGACTTCAGGAGGTTTATTACTCAGTATTCCCGAAAAATATTCAGATAAATTAATCACTGAATTGAAAAATTCGGGGGTTGAAGATGCTGTGCAAATTGGACAGATAGATGCTCCTGGGGAAGGGTATATGAGCCTATCAAATGCTTAAGAACTATATGAAATAGTAGAGATGTCCCATTATTATTAACTTAGTGCAGCACTCTCACAGTCTCACTGAATTAGAATTCTTTTATTTAACATCATATTCAGCAGGATGAATTAATATTTTCTTATTTTTATCCTATAAAATAACAATCTCCCAAAGAGATTATGAATTATCAGGATATATTCGAGCATATAAATGATTGTGTCGCAGTTTACAAAGCAATAAACAATGGCAAAGACTTCGTATTCACTGAATTCAATTGTGCAGCTGAAAAATTAGAAAAAGTAAAGAAAAAAAACCTGATTGGGAAAAATGTAAAAGAAGTTTTTCCCGGTATTGAAAAATTTGGATTGTTGGAGGTATTTCAAAGAGTCTGGAAAAGTGGGAAACCCGAACTCTTCCCGGTTCATTTTTATGAAGATAATAAAATCAAAGCCTGGAGGGAAAATTTTATTTATAAGCTACCTGATGGACAAATTATAGCCATTTATAATGACCTGACTGAAGCAAAACAGAGAGAAGAGGACGTTGAAAAAGAAAAAGACCGCTTTAAAGAGTTTATTGAATTGTTGCCAGAAATGGTTTGTGAAGCTGATCTGGATGGTAAAATAATACTGGCAAATATTCAGGCCTTCAAACAATTTCAATTTACACAAAAAGACCTGGATCAAGGGATTACTCTCGACAAGCTATTCATTCCCCGGGATTTGCGCAGAGCTCGTGTGAATCTTAAGAAAAAAATTAAAGGATTAGATATTCCAACGCAGGAATATACGGTTCGTAGAAAGGATAATTCAACCTTTCCGGCACTCACTTATTTTTCTGTATTTCATAGAAACGGGAAACCTGCTGGTGTAAGAGGAGTTATGGTTGATATTACTGACCGTAAAAAGCAGGAACAGGCCCTTGAAGTTGAAAAAGCTTATTTGGAACAATTGTTTGATGAAGCCCCCGAAGCAATTGTACAAATTGTCAATAATAAGATTGCCCGTATCAATAAGGAATTCACAAGGCTTTTTGGTTATTCAGATAAAGAATCCGTTGGTCAGAACATTGACAAACTACTCCCAAATGCAGATCAGTATTTAGACGCAACTACTATTTCGAAGAAAATAAGTATGGGAGATAAGGTTTATGCAGAAGTTATAAGACACAGTAAAAGCGGCAACCCGATTAATGTGTCCATTATGGGAACCCCCGTGAAGATGGATAATAAAGTGATTGGAAACTTTGGAATCTACCGGGATATAACAGAAAGGATCAAAGCTGAAAAAATTCAGCAACTCATCAACAATATCTCCACAGCAGTTTTGACTTCTGGAAACCTTGAAGGACTCCTTGACATTGTCAAACAAGAATTGGATACCGTTCTGGACACTACCAATTTATTCATTGCCTTTTACAATAAGGAGGATAACACATTGTATTTTCCTTTCTTCGTTGATGAAAAAGATAAATTTGAGGAAATTTCAATAGAAAAAACCATTACCGGATATGTCATTAAGTCGGAAAGACCTGTATTACTGAAGCACCCAGACCTGGAGAAACTGGAAAATGAGGGAGAGATCGATTTAATAGGATCTCCATCAAAGGTTTGGTTAGGAGTTCCCCTTCATACAAAGGGTGAAATTTTTGGTGTAATCAGTCTTCAAAGTTATGATAATGAAAACGCATTCAGTGAAGACGATTTGGATATTCTTGTTTTTGTTTCGAACCAGATTAGCCTTGCAATAACAAAGATTCATGCTGAGGATAATTTAAGAATTGCCAAGCAAAAGGCTGAAGAAGCCGCAATTGCCAAGCAACAATTCCTATCCACTATGAGTCATGAAATAAGGACCCCAATGAATGCGGTCATTGGGATGTCTCAATTGTTACTTGAGATTGAACCAAGACCAGATCAATTAGAATATCTCACTGCCCTGAAATACTCCGGGGAAACTCTCCTCGCCCTGATAAATGACATCCTTGACTATAGCAAGCTGGAATCTGATAAGGTAATTCTTGAGAAACTGAATATCAACCCATTATCTATCGTTAAAGAAATAATCAAAGTATTAACACTTAAGGCCAAAGAAAGAGATAATGTATTGAAGCTTGGCCGTTCAGAGGGAATCCCAAAAATAGTAATTGGCGACAAGGTTAGATTGGGCCAAATACTCACTAACCTGATTGGAAATGCGATTAAATTCACAACCAAAGGTAAAATAGAGGTATGTTTGGAACTCGAAAAAGAAACTGAGCAGGAATGCATTATTAAATTTTTAGTAAAAGATACCGGTATTGGAATTTCAAAAGACAAACTGGATATTATTTTTGATAGCTTCACACAGGAAAGGTCTGATATAACCAGGCGATTTGGTGGATCTGGGCTGGGACTTGCAATAAGCAAGAAACTGGTTGAAATTCAAAAAGGTGAGATTCATGTAAGCAGTGTGCCAAATAAGGGTTCCACCTTTTCTTTTACCATTCCATTCAAAAAATCAAAATTTAAAGAAGTCAAGATCACAAAAACTATTGATCATGATAATAAATCTCTTGCTGGACTTAAAATTCTGATTGTAGAAGACAACCAAATCAATCGATTGGTGGCGAGAAAATTTCTTGAAAACTGGGATGTTAAGGTGGATGAGGCCGAAAACGGTAAAGTATCACTAGGAATGGTGGAAAAAAACTCATATGACCTTGTACTTATGGATTTACAGATGCCTGAAATGGATGGTTTTGAAGCAACCCGGATTATTAAAACCATGCACAAGAAAAAATATAAGAACCTGCCCGTTATCGCCCTCACAGCTTCTATACTGATTGAAGTAAAAGAAAAAATTGAGGAGGCAGGCCTGGATGATTTTCTAATTAAGCCATTTGATGCTACTGACTTATTCAACATGATTTACAGCCATGTTTATCATGGGAAACAGCAAACATGAAAAAGAAATATTATCTATTTCTTCTTGTGTTTATTCTCTCTTCCTTCACAGGTGAAGAAATTCCGAAACTGAATCAAAAAATCGTAGATTACGTACAAACAGTAATTCATTAAGCTTGAGACAAAAATATTTATCTTGCATTCTTAACCCGCTTTATTCATACAAAAGCGAAGCGCATTGTATGAATCCCGAAAATTATCGGGACAAGTTGTGCGAAGGATAGTGGGAAGCAAAGCGGGAACCGACCAACGGGAGCTCACGAAGTAAATCCCGATTTAGACATACCCAAATTTGCGCTAATGAAATGACTCAAATTTGTTGGTATAGTCTTAATCGTAGAAAATGTATGAATTTTCCGGGTTAATTAATTACAAATAAATACGATTTACTTATGGAACGTTGGGATCTGAAAAATAAAAACGCATTGGTTACGGGTGGCACCAAGGGTATTGGTCTTGCTATCGTAAAAGAATTCCTTGAATTAGGGGCTAATGTAATTACAGTAGCCAGGAATGAGAAAGACCTGGATAAATTGAAGGACATAGAGGTTTCGGGGAGATCAGTTATTACTCTGAAAGCTGACATGAGTACAGAAACAGATAGAATTAAACTTGTATCTTTTATTCAACAATCCTGGGGGTACCTGGATATTCTTGTAAATAATGTGGGAACAAATATTCGTAAGCCTGTATCGGAATACTCAACATCTGATTACCAGCACATTCTTGCTACAAATCTCGAGTCTGCATTTGATTTATCAAAAAGATGCTACCCACTGTTAATTAATTCACAGCAGGGAAATATTGTTTATATATCATCAGTTGCCGGCTTAACACACATGAGAACCGGGGCTATTTATGGTATGACCAAAGCTGCCTTAAACCAGCTTGCCAGGAACCTTGCCAGTGAGTGGGCTAAACATGGAATTCGTGTAAACGCAGTTGCTCCCTGGTATATTGATACTCCATTAGCTAAACAAGTATTAAAGGATCCTCAATACCTGAGAGAAGTCTTTGAACGTACACCAATGAAAAGAATTGGCAAACCAAAAGATATTTCCGGGGCTGTAGCTTTTCTGTGCATGCCAGCTGCAGCTTATATCACAGGGCAAACTATTGCTGTAGATGGGGGCTTTACTATTTACGGGTTTTAAGCCGCTTTATTATTACCCAAATTTGGGATAATGAAATGATCCAAATTTGTTGGTATAGTCGGGATGTTCACCTGTTTTCGCCATTTGGGTTACCCAGATTAAAAACAATACGCCCTATTTACGGGCAATACAGAGCCAAAAACTAAATTTTTTCAAAAAGTAATGGGGTAAGCTATATTTATTTAGGTTTTATTGTATTTTGCATTCATATACTACTCAATAATTCTGGAATTATATAGCTCTGAAAGAGCTACCTGTATTAGCATAGGACGAAGTC
>JAYEGO010000245.1:0-3506 GCA_034659155.1 Bacteroidota bacterium
CGGAAAATGCATGCATTTTCTACGATTAAGACTATACCAACAAATTTGGATCATTTCATTAGCCCAAATTTGGGTATGTCTAAATCGGGATTTACTTCGTGAGCTCCCGTTGGTCGGTTCCCGCTTTACTTCCCACTATCCATCGCACAACTTGTCCCAATAATTTTCGGGATTCATACAATGCGCTTCGCTTTGTATGAATAAAGCGGGTTAAATTATCATCATATATGGAACATACATTGCTCTCTTGAGAGCTATGATATTAAGGCAGTGATTCAAACAGCACAGGAATATGTTGTTTTACCTGACCATGAAGCAGTTTCATTATCCTTATCCCCTTTTCCCGGGGTTAAAACCCCGGGTTATTAATATCTCGGGGCTGTCATGGTATACTGAAGATATTTCTTTGGGAAGAAGATCTGTACATAGGTATATTTCTTTTTCCTTAATAACATCCATTTCCTGCCTAATGCTTTGTACAAATGAGTTGTTGTCGTAAGTACCACGTATTGCCTCAAAGTCGCTATGCTGTGTTTCTTCATCTCCATCAATACCAAATCCGATTTTACTGTGCTGATCAAATTCCTTTTCAGCATCTTTTAAAACCATAGTCTTTAGTTTGAGGGAATTTGTTTTCCAATCTATAATTATTCTGGTTAGTTGCTCTGCCGTTATATTGCCAAGCTTAATTCCCAGGCGTTTTTCAATCAGACTTACACACCATGAATAAGCCTCAGTTTCATAAACTTTGTGTATTTGCCCGAGGGCTTCCAGAAGTTCATCCACAGATGAAATTTTCTTAGATTTTACTGAATCCATTAAATCTGAAATTAAATTTTCAGGAGCAAAAAGCCCAAGAAGATCCAACCAATTTGATGTTTTGGAATTCACTTCCGGTTTAAGGATTTCACGAACTTCATCCAGACTTTTTATGCTATCAAATTTATCAAGTCGTTTTACTATTTCATTAGCCATATAAACATCAATGGCCAGGTCATAATACCTGCTGGATGTTCGCAACATCAGCCTGTTTATATGAGCACCTTTATGAGTAGCAAACTCTTTTGTTTTTGGGGTTGATTCGTGTAGCTCAGACAGTAATTCAGATCCCCTGACAATTTTTCCAACAATATAAGGGCTGTAAAAATCAAAATTTATAAGATCAAGCTTTTCCGGATCTTTCCGGCGGTCACGTTTTAGCCATTTCTCGCTATCCCTTACAGTTCCAACAGTAAACAAATTCATTGCTGGTGTGATTACGCTCTTTCCATTTATTACATTGATATAAGAAAAAGGAAGTTCTGAAGTATCGAAATTTGCACCGTGTTTATCCATAACGACAGAAAAAACACCAAGCCTGCAAGGCCACAGCATATAGGAAAAAGATCCTGTCTTGGTTCCTCTTTCTACAATCCCCTGATGTACAGGCCCTAGTTTGTACATATGATTGCTTTGATTGGTGCCACTTCCTGCATTGTAAAAAGAGAACATCCCGGCAATCAATAATGTTGATTTATGGTGTGTAACAGTGTAAGGACCAGCAAAAAGGCTACAAGCTTCACCATGGAAGCCTTCACAATTCGCAAAAAATGCAGAATTCTCAGACGAAAATTGTTTGCCAATGATTACACCCTGGCCGATAAAGGAGGAGGTAATAATTGCCCCGCTATCCACTAATGATCCGGATTGAATAATGAAATTTTTCGCTATGACATCTTCTCCAATTTTTGAAGGAGCTTCTTCACAGCTTACAATTGTGCCTTCTTCAAGGTTTGATGCTCCTGAAATAATTGAAAAAGCACCCACATTTACATTACGAACAGAAATGGTATTTAGAATCCGTGCATTCCCCCCAATAGAACCCCTGGATGATTTTTTTTTATTCACATATTTTCTGATAAGCTGTTCCAGTTTTTCAATAAACACTTTATCATGTCTGTAAATTACAAGCAGATATGCAATTTGTGCAGATAATCTATCGAAAATGGGAAGTTCACGACCTCCACCTTCATTTAAAACTTCGATTTCAGTTAGGTTTCCAAAAGCAGTTTCTCCATTTACAACTATTGTACCAACATTTTCAATGGCAACATTATCTTCAATATCATAATTAATCAGGCTGTTAACATTTGATATAAGTACATTATCACCGATTGTACAATTTTCAATATAGCTGTTTCGAATTCCAGAATTTTTGTTTATGCCTTTTTCTACTGCAATCTTTTCTGAAAAAGCTCCCAGTTTTACTTCTCCCGCAAAGTGTGTGTTTGATACTGAATCGGGAGTAAAGTTTTCCTTTACTGAAATTGATGCCCAATCATCAGATGAACAAGCTTGTTTTTTCAAGCTTGCAATTTCTATTTCATTAAGATTTCTAAACATAATAATCAGACACTGGGAAGGACTTTAACATCCTCGCCTTCAATATCTTTAAAATACTTAACTGTTCCAACTCTTAATTCTAAAGTTGATTCTTCATCACAAACAATCATGCCTCTTGGGTGTAGTTGCAAAATTGAAACCGTCCACATGTGGTTAAGGCCTTCTTCAACTACTTTTTGTAATGCCCGTGCTTTATTAAATCCGCTAATAATAATAACTACTTCCTTTGCTTGCATAACAGTGTCAACACCAACGGTTAAAGCAGTTTTCGGAACATCATCAATTTGATTATTAAAGAATCTTGAGTTGGCGAGAATGGTTTCATAAGTTAATGTTTTAACCCTTGTTTTTGATGTAAGAGAAGAACCAGGTTCATTAAATGCAATATGTCCATCAGGCCCTATGCCCCCCAGGAAAAGGTGAATTCCGCCATAGCTTTCAATTTTAGCTTCATAAGCAGTACATTCTTTTTCAAGGTCTTTTGCATTACCATCTAAAATATTTATGTTTTCTGCAGGAATATCAATATGGCTGAAAAGGTTCTTATTCATGAAATAATGATAGCTCTCCGGATGGTCTTCGGCTATACCTACATATTCATCCATATTAAAAGTCACTACATTTTGAAAGCTTAGTTTTCCCTCCTTAACTAATTCTATTAGTTCAGCATATGTGCCCAGGGGTGATGATCCTGTAGGTAATCCCAAAACAAAGGGATTGTCTGCAGTAGGGTTAAACTCATTTATTTTACTTGCAATATAATAAGCAGTCCATTTGCTTAAATCCTGAAAATGATCATGAATTAAAATTCTCATAGTAGTCTTTTTTTGTATGGTTATATATTAATTTTTATATAATGATTTTTGCGTCAGCAACTAAACAGCCTTTACCTTCTTCCAATACAATTAATGGATTGATGTCAAGTTCTTTTATTTGAGGACAGTCCAGAGCAAGCTGACTCAATCGCATAATTGCTTCGGCAATGCTATCGATATCCAGAACCTTTCTGCCTCGGGCTCCCATAAGCATTTTTGATGATTGAATCTCTTTGATCATATCGATGGCTGTTTTTTTATCAATCGGGGCCACCCTGAAGCTTACATCTCTGAATATTTCTACAAATA
>JAYEGO010000246.1:0-3498 GCA_034659155.1 Bacteroidota bacterium
ATGCTTAATTTGTTCAAAATCGAGCAGGTCGAGTATCCTGATTGAACCATAACCGCCCCTTACACATAAAATTCCGTCAATATCTTCATTAGTGAACATAGCCATTAGTTCATAAGCTCTTTCAGGGTCTGAACCTGCAAAATATCCATATTCTGATAAAACTGAATCTTGATAAAAAGTTCTGAATCCCAGTTTTTCCAGCTTTTCAACAGTTTCCTCAAGTTGCTCTTTTGAAATGGGCGAGCCAGGTGTTACCAGGCCTATCAAATCGCCTTCTTTAAGGCGGGCAGGAAATATTCTTCCGTTTATCATAAATCAGATATTTTCCTGATGCCAATACCCGGAAGATCATTGAGAGTTACCTTTCCATTAATAACTTTCATACCTTCATAAATATCATTGTCTATTAATAAGTTCCCGTCAAGATCTGCCCAATCAACAAGTGGGGAAAGTTGAGATGCTGCCGAAACGGCACATGAAGTTTCAGTCATACAGCCAATCATCACCCTCATGTCAGTTGCCCTTGCCACAGTGATCATCTTGTGAGCTTCACGCAGGCCGGTACTTTTCATAAGTTTGATATTTATACCGGAATATACACCCTTGAATTTTGCCACGTCAGATAAACGCTGAAAAGCTTCATCAGCAATGGTAGGAAGCGGGCTGTTTTCTGTGAGCCAGGCCATATCGTCAATCTGTGTCTTTGGCATTGGTTGTTCAACAAACTCTATTCCTTTTTCCTTCAGCCACTGAATCATCTCCAGGGCCATGTGCTTATCCTTCCATCCCTGGTTAACATCCACATAAATTGGGACATCGGTAACAGAGCGTACCGTATTTATCATCTCCTTGTCATTTCCACCCCCAAGTTTAACTTTAAGCACTTTAAAGCGACTTGCTTCCTCGGTCTTTGCCTTTACAACATCGGGAGCATCTATTCCGATAGTAAATGATGTCATTGGAGTCTTGTCAGGGTTTAGTCCCCAGAGCTTATATAGAGGTTGGTTTACGATTTTACCTATTAAATCGTGAAGTGCAATATCAACCGATGCTTTGGCAGCCCTGTTCCCTTCATCAATAGAATCAACATATTCCAGTATGTCATCTATTCTGAATGGATCACTGAATTGGCTAATATCAACTTTTTTAAGGAAAGCCATAACTGATTTCTGTGATTCTCCAAGATATGGTGGCATGGAAGCTTCACCATATCCTACAAGACCATCATAATGAATTTCTGTTAAAACCACAGGTGTTGTATTTCTTGAAAATCCGGCAACAGTGAAGGTATGTGTTAGCTGCAAATCATAGGTTCTGTAATTCAGTACCAGCTTGCTGTTTCCTTTTACTGGTGCAGCACAGGATTTTGCAGTAACAGGGATAGCTGCTCCCAATGTTGCTGCCCCTAATGTTTTAATAAATGTTCTTCTTTCAGTCTTCATTATTCGTTAATTATTAATCAATAATAATTTCTTTATAAAAAGTATTTTCTGAAATTTGTTCAATACCTTTTGACCCTGACACTCCATTAATTCTGACAGTCCTGACAAAGCGTGGCACATATTCCGGAATAAAATTATTTCTCGTGCTGTCAATACTATTTATTCTTACTTTTCCAGATGCATGAATAAATTCTGTGTCGCCAATATACATAGCAACATGAGTAACCCTTTCAGGAAGAGAATCAGATGCTTTTCGTCCATAAAATAAAAGATCACCTGGTTTCAGGTTTCTATAATCGTATGTGTTTGTTATTTCTTCGCCGTATTTGGTTTGCTGTGAAGCATCTCTTTGAAGGAGTGTTCCATTCATAAAATAAACATTGGATGTAAAACCGCTGCAATCAATTGCTTTTGATGAAGCTCCTCCCCACAGGTAAGGTATACCAAGAAATCTTTTTGCTGTTTTAACTAATTCTTCTTCTACAATAGCTTTATTAAATACTTCTGAGGCATCGAGTACTTCCTCTTTTTTTACCCAGGCAATACGCTTATCTGGATATTGCACCTGGTAAAATTCGGCACTCGCAGAGCTTACAGGCAAAATACATCCAAGCACTAAATCAGTTACAACTTGTGATTTATCATCAGGCTCTGAATATGAAAACCCGTATTGTAAGTTGTAAACTATTTTTTCTGATAGTTTGTAATTTGCTAATTCCTTCTCATCTATTCTCACAAGAGCCTGATAATCAACCCAGGCAATATACTTGTTGGGTGTTTGCACCAGATACCAATCATTTTCCCTTTTTAATACTCTGATTGGTGTTCCCAATAAAGCCTGTGTAACAAGCTCTGAACTGTGACGGGAATCGGAACGTAAATTGGCAACTGAATTATTTATTAAGCCTGTCACAATTTGCTCATTCCCTTCTTCCGGAAGAAGTTCAATTTTGTTTTCTACATCAGGATATTTGTTTGTAATAACTTCATCAACCACATTGTATGCCTCTGTTTTGTCAAGCTCACCAGATAAGCTAATTGTAGCAGAAGATTCAGAAATTGATAGATCCCAGAGTGAAATCCTTTTGTCAGGTGCATAAATTAATTCCAAAGAATCCAGAAGAAAATTAATATCTGTAATCCTGGTATTACTAATTCGTGTATTGCAGGCACTTGTGATAAACAAAACAATCAGAAAAATACCACTTGTCTTTTTAAAATATCTCATAAGAAAACTTTTTTATTTTTTTGTTAAACTACAAAAAAATTTCAAAATTAATAGTCATTTATTAACAATCAAAATTCCTGGTGTTTCTTGGAGTCCCTGCCTGTCGGCAGACAGCTTGGTGCCTTGCGGCAAATTGAGTGATCAAAATGAGACTTTTCTAATAATACAAATACCTCTTGATCTTAAGTGTTGCAGTCTTTTGAAAGGGGTCAGCCTGAACTAATAACAACTGAATCCGGGATATTTTATTAACCCTGGTGTTAATATATTGCTGAAGTTCTGCAGCCAGCTCATTTATGGTTTCTTCAACTTTTTGAGAAATCTCATCAATCTTTTCATCCATCTTGTGAGTAAGGTCGACTTTCATTTCCCTCACCTTCTGTTCCAGTTCTTCCCTGTTAAAATGTACCATAGCTACCAGCTTGCCTTTTTTCTCAACCACAATGGACTCAACCACATGTCTGAAGTTATTGATCAATGATTCAATCTCTTCAGGGTAAATATTTTCTCCATTGGAACCTACTATCAGGTTTTTTAATCTTCCTTTATGACTGAGCCAACCGTTTTTATCAAAAACACCCAGGTCGCCTGTTTTAAACCAGCCATCCTCTGTCATGACCTCACGGGTTTTTTCTTCATTTTTATAATAGCCCAGCATAATATTTGGGCCCCTTGTCCATATTTCCCCCTCTCCTGTTACCTGATCGGGTTTATTAATTTTTACTTCACACTGGCTCACTTCAGGTCCTATAGCCTGGAATTTCGTCATAGAAGCATTAGAGCCGGCTGCCAAAGGAGATGTCTCGGTAAGGCCGTAACCTATTGCAT
>JAYEGO010000247.1:0-13381 GCA_034659155.1 Bacteroidota bacterium
ATCATAGCGCAATCAATGCGACTGGTTTTAAATCCCTCAGTGAAGGTGCGCGCGTAACCTTTGACATCGAGCAAGGGCCAAAAGGTCCGGCTGCTGTCAATGTAACCGTTGTCTAACCTGCTTTTTAAAGCAATCAAAGGCATCTCCTGTGAAATGGGGGTGCCTTTTTTTTTATTGGATCGCTTGCATCAAACCACAATTATGCCGGCTGAGATTCTTTTCCCTGTTATCAGCGATCTTATCGATCCGGCAACCGATCAGGAAGGAAACGCCATGGCAAAATCTAATTACCAGTTCAAGAAACGTCAGAAAGAATTGGCCAAGAAAAAAAAGAAAGAGGAAAAAAGGCAGCGCAAGCTGGAAAACAAGGCGGTTGAAACCGATGAAACTGAAAAAAATCCGACCCCTTAAACGGAGGACCGGTAAGCATAGAGATCGACCAGCACCAATTGCCGGAGCTATACAATGGTATTAACTGAACATAAAAACGGCAGTGCCCCAAAAGAACAGACCAAATTTCATGAGGGCCAAAAAGTGGCGCTGCTTATCTCCAATCAAACTGAGATGGGATTTGTCGCCATCATCAACGGCACCCACGAAGGCCTCCTGTATAAAAACGAAGTGTTCCAGCCGTTAAAAATCGGTCAGGAAATTGACGGGTTTATCAAAAAAGTGCGTGACGACAAAAAGATAGACCTTCGTCTGCAAAAACCCGGCTACAAAGCCATCAATGCCCTGTCTCAAAAAATTATGGACAAATTACAGCAACAGGGTGGGTTTATCGCGGTCACCGATAAATGCCGGCCGAAAGTAATCGCCGACCTTTTCGGCGTCAGCAAAAAAACATTCAAGAAGGCCATCGGCAACCTGTACAAAAAAAGGCTGATTACCCTTGAAAAAGACGGCATCCGGCTGCGAGAAAAAAGTAAAAAACTTGCCCGAAGCTCATGAAAACGGGGTCAAGAAATGGTGCCAAGTCTACTCTTAAATCTTGCCACGCTTCACTGGATAAATTTAGGAACACCCATAAAGTGTTAAGGAACGGGAGATAAATAATCGGGTCCTTCATCCTTTAAGGTTCCGGCATAAGCCGGTTGATAAAAGGTAAAAAAAATCTTTTTTTGAATCTGTAATTGGGGACTTAATTTGCGAAATTAGATCGGAGTGGACGGGATTAAAGATGTTAGGCATTTTCGTTCTTTTTGCGATCAAGATCTAAAATAAGGCGTATCTCTCCCTCTGTTAAATTCAACACATTGGCCATCTCTTTCTCACTCAGACCCTGTTCGGCTAAATTTATGACCTCTTCATACCTTTCTCCACGGTTTGAATCGCCCAATTTCATTTCTTCAAACTTGCTGTCTGACTCTTCTATAAGAATTTTCAACTTCTTTTCTTTTTCATCTAAGGCATATGCTATCTCTTTAAGAGATCTTCTGCTCTCATTTAAAGTTTGCAAAAGATAATCAGCAGAATGCCGGGAATCTTCTATCAACTTCTTGAATTCAGGTAAAGGATCTGCATCTATTGCGAAGGATCTCTTCTTCATTTCTTTGTTTACTGTTCGGACAAGAAATACAATGGCAACAAATAGCACTAAATCCGCAACAATTTGAATAGCCGGCAATAATTCTATAGCCATCTCATACCTTTATGTCTACTTTTCCACCAATCGCATCAGCAGATAGATCATCGCTGACATCAGAGGAATCTTCTTTTTTATTCTTTTGCTTGCTGCCCTTAGGGTTCTTTTTTTTCTTACGTTGACTTTCCTCCTTTTCCTCCTTTTCTTTAATCATAAGTCGTTCACTTTCTTCAAGATTTTTAATTTTTTCCTTTAGCACTGTTTTTTCTTTATCTAATTGATCTCCAAAGTATTGTTGCTGGACATCAGGGTGCCGTTGCTGAACCTGTTGAATCCGCTCAGTAGCATTCGATTGTAATATTATTTGCTGCACATCAAGCGATCTGACCATGACTCCAACGCCCTCCTTCGAACAAAGGCTTTGCTGTTGGGTGTTTTTCTAATTAATGTAATACCTTGATTTTCCAAAGCTAAATGCTAATGGCATAATTATGGTCTGTTATCAATTATGATATTTTCCAGCATCTTCCACGCCCTTTCTGTTTTTTCTTCCTCCTTAATATCTGCCTTTTCTTTTTGCACTGACTTCCCCGTGGAGTAAATAATATATTCATTACCTTGCCCGTCAGTAATTACTCTTGTGCCCTCTTTTTCCTGCTCTAACATTATCTGGATCGTTTCATCACTTACTCCTGCCTTCTTCAATTCAATTACCTGTTCTGGCGTAATAGCATAACTATATGGCAAAAGGATCATTGTGAAAAAGAAAATTATTATAAAATATGCCCTTTTCATTTTTCGATAAAGAATCGTTTTTTATGCTATAACTAGATAAGTATCATTATAGTAATTAAATAAATTTATCATGTTTATTTTTCTTCAAGGTACTCTTTAATTTCAACATTGTCTGAGAATGAATTTGGCAAATCCTTGACTCACTCAATTCCATTACCCTTCCTATTTCCTTTAGTGTTAACTCATCATAATAATACAAGGACAAAACTAATTTTTCTTTTTTAGACAATGAATCTATTGCATGCTTTAATGCCTCTTTCAGCTCATTATGTGCGAGAACAGAAAAAGGATTATTTTGATCAATTTTTTCTAAGACGTCGTGGGAGCCATACCTTTCACAATAATTAGGATCTAAATTATCAGTACTCAAGATGCAAACTCCCTTTGCTTCATCAAGAAGCTTATAATACTCATCCATTGATATACCGAAAAAATCTGACACCTCTTCATCTGTTGGATGACGTTTGAGCTTCCTTTGTAGTGTTGCAAATGCCTTTTCCAGCTTTGCAGCTTTGTTTCTGGCCGATCTGGAGACATCATCTCTTAACCTCAATTCATCTAAAACAGCTCCCTGAATCCTAATTCTGGCATATGTCGCAAATGGTACATTCCTCGTTTCATCAAATTTATTTAAGGCAGATATCAATCCTATTATACCAACATTCATCAAATCATCTTTGCTTACATGATTCGGCAATCTTAAAGCAATCCTCTCGACGATATTTTTAACGAGAGGTGCATATTTAATTATGAGTTTATCGCGCTTTTTTTTATCAGTCATACCTGTTAACATTTGTCCCGCCAAACAACTTATAGATGTATGCAGATGAATTGATACTTGACATGGCCATTTATGTAAAGCGGATGCACAAGAATCAGACTGAAAAGTAGTATCAATTCACTTGCGAAGACCTATAGTGGTTTAATTTTTGTAATCTTCCGGCCGCTCCTTATATAATTTTTCAGCAACCGCAAAGAGACATTTGCTCGCCTTGGAATTAGGGGCAAGTTCAACCAGCATACTCTGTTGCTTTACGGCTTCATAAACAGTCTTATCACGAAGAATATATCCCAAATACTCAACGGAAAGATTCAAAAAATGATCTGTTGCATTGCTCAATCTCCTATAAACCTCCTTAGCCTCATTGGAGCCTGAAACCATGTTGATAAGTAACATAAAACGTTTTGTTGCATAACCCCTGTAGAGTAGTTTAATTAAAGCATATGCATCTGTAAGTGAAGTAGGTTCAGGAGAAACGACGACAACAATCTCCTTTGCCACCATATTAAAATACATGACATTTTCAGCTATTCCAGCGGCTGTATCGATAAACATAAAATCAAGGCTTTCACTCAGACCATTTAATTCCTCAAGCAGAGTAAGCTTTTGGTCTCTTGATAACTCCACCATCTCCTGAATTCCTGAAGTCGCCGGTAAAATCTTGATACCACCTGGACCCTGAACGGTGACCTCTGATAATGTTTTTTCACCATGAAGGACATGAAACAAACTATATTCCGGAGTAATTCCCAAAATGACATCTATATTGGCAAGCCCTGTATCTGCATCGAGCAATAAAACCCTTTTTCCCATTTTTGAAAAAATGTATGCAAAGTTAGCCGCTATATTGGTTTTCCCAACGCCTCCCTTGCCGCTGGTTATAGCAATAATCCGAACATCCTTATTACGTTTTTTTTGTCTATTCATCAGATTCATGCCATAAACTTCGCTATCTATTCCCTGCATTTCTCTCAGTACTCCAGCCTGATCCACTGAAACACCTCTCTTTTCAACCTAAATTAGGAGAATCTATATTCACTATAGTATTTTTAACTATGAGTCGTGCAAGCTTACCAGGATCCACTTTTTCAAGATCTTGTGGAACATTCTGACCTTTTGTTATGTAAAATACCGGCTTGCCGGCATAATCAATAATATTATAAATCGAACCAAAATTATTGGCCTCATCCAACTTTGTAAATATTATATTATCGTAGTTTATGATGCCGAACCTCTCTGCTGTTTCTATCATATTTTCCTGTTTTTCCGTTATATTTAAAATAAGATTGGTCTCAATGGGAGGATCTATGGCAAACAATTCCTTTAATTTCATCAAATAATTTTCATCTTTGTAGGTCTTTCCCGGCGTATCTACGAGAATAATATCTTTTTCACCAAATGCATCTAAACCTTCTTTAAATTCCTCCTTCTTAGAAATAAGCTTCAAAGGAAGGCCCATTATGTCAGCATATATCCTTAGTTGTTCTGTAGCACCTATTCTATATGTATCTGTTGTTAAAATGCCGATATCCAATCTATCGACAAATAAATATTGGGCTGCAAGTTTTGCTAAAGTTGTTGTCTTTCCTGAACCAGCAGGGCCAACAAAACTAATAACTCTTTTCCTTTCTACTTTTTTATAAAATGTAGCAATAGATCGTTTTATAATATCCTCCGCAATTTCGAGAAGATTGCGATAATCTGCTATAGTTTCCTGTGAATAATTATTCCTTAACTCTTCTACTATTTGAAAAGCTCGTCGCCTTGATATGCCAATTGAAGTAAGATGATAATAAAACTTTGATAAATGTGAAGAAATATTCTTGTTTTTCTGCACACCAAGGATGTCAAATAACGTATTTAATGTCTCCTTTAATTCAGTAAACTCAGAATGGATATCCATTTTCCTGCTGATATCCATTACAAGAGCTTTTAATTGATCTATTTCAGTTCTAAAAGGAAGAAATGCTTTATCACTATTTAAAACGGCTGTTTCACTCTTTTTGTCTATTTTACTACCTAGATTGGCAATGGAACCACAATAATCATCTCTAGCCGCAACCATCTCAATAAAAGACTTTTTCTTTCCCTTCAACCTCTTGCTGGAAAGGATTATGGCATTCGGACCCAGATCATCTTTTATCTTTGCCATACCCTCATTTATGCTCAATACTTCATATTTTTTAATCTGCATCATTCAATACCAACATACCCAGGGATTTGATATTTGTATCATGCGTAACTTCGTTATAAGAAAGAACAGTAATGTTGGGGAAAAATTTTTCTAAAATTTTTCTTAAGTATGTTCTTATATTGGGTGAACAAAGGATAATTGGTTCTAGTCCTCTATCAGTAAAGATTGTGACAAATTTTTGAAAACTTCTGATAATATTCTGTATAATATCCGGATCGGCTGTAACGAATGATTCATATTCAGTGTGCTGAATAGATTTTGCAATAGTATCCTCAATATCAGGAGAAACCATAATAACCGTTATATTCCCATCTTTGTCCTCATATTGCCTTGTTATAGCTCTCGCCAAGGCTTGTCTTACATATCCAACTAATACATTAACATCTTTTGTTATAGGTACATAATCTGCAAGTGTCTCTAAAATCGTGAGGAAATCGCGGATAGAAATTTTTTCTTTTAAAAGGTTTTGCAGCACTTTTTGCAACGTTCCAAGAGGGATTATATCCGGAACGAGTTCCTGCACAAGTTTAGGATGATTAACTGCAAAATTTTCTAGCAATGATTGAACGTTTTGTCTGTCCAGCAGTTCCTGTGCATGTGTTTTTATAACTTCAGTCAAATGAGTTGAGATAACAGTAGCTACATCCACAACAACAAAACCCTTTGCCTGAACGTTTTCTTTTTCTTTTTCATCTATCCAGACTGCCGGCAAGCCAAAGGCCGGTTCTTTCGTCTCTATGCCTTTTATCTTTATATGTTCATCCCCAGTAGTTATCGCAAGATAATGCCCCAACATTATCTCACCTTTAGCCACGTCAATTCCCTTCAGTTTAATGATATATTCATTAGGCTTTAATTGGAGATCATCTCTAATATGTATGGCTGGTACAACGAAACCCATTTCAAGGGCCAGTTGTTTTCTTAATCCCTTGATTCTTTCCAATATTTCCCCTCCCTGCTCCGCATCAACAAGGGATATCAAGCTATATCCTATCTCAAGTTCCAAGAGGTCAAGGGACAAAAGGGCCTCTACAGATTCTGATGTTGGTTCCTTAGGTACTACTTCTGCTTTTGTTTCCTCGATTTCTCTTGATGATTTAAATAGTGTATATGCACAAACCGCCATGACGAAAGAAATGGTCAAAAAAGAGAACTTGGGCATGCCTGGAATCAAACCGAACACAAAGAGCATAACTGAAGTTGTGGCGATTACCTTTGGCTGGAAAAAAAGTTGTTTTCCCACTTCCTTGCTCAGATCGGATGAAGCCGTAGACCTGGTCACAAGCATACCTGCGGCAGTCGATACAATCAGGGCTGGAATCTGGGTCACCAGTCCGTCACCCACGGTAAGAAGGGTATAGGTATGTGCGGCATCCAGTACCGGCATACCTTGCTGCAGCACACCAACAATCAAACCACCTAAGATATTTATCAAGGTTATGACAATTCCAGCTATCGCATCTCCCCTGACAAATTTACTGGCTCCATCCATTGCACCATAAAAATTTGCTTCCTGTTCAATTTCACCTCGTCTTGTTCTCGCGTCTGCATCTGTAATGAGTCCTGCATTGAGATCAGCATCAATGCTCATCTGTTTCCCTGGCATTGCATCTAATGTAAACCTTGCCGCCACCTCAGCTACCCTTGTAGCGCCTTTAGTTATCACAATGAAGTTAATCAAGACGAGTACCAAAAAAACTATGAACCCAACCACAAAATTGCCACCAACAACAAAGTGACCAAAGGCCTTGATAACATGGCCCGCTGCCCCTAAACCTTCATTTCCATGGAGAAGTATAAGACGCGTAGAAGCCACATTAAGAGACAAACGAAATAATGTGGCAATAAGAAGAATAGATGGAAAAACAGAAAAGTCCAAAGGCTTAAATACATACATGGAGACCAACAGTATGGTCAAAGAAAGAGTGATATTAAAAGAAAGGAGAATATCAAGGATAACAGGGTGAAGAGGTATCATCATGATCAGAAGTATACCAACCACCCCTATGGCCATTACAGTATCACTGCCTTTAAAGACATCACTGAAATTGCTGGTTTTGACGTAAGAATCTGCCATTTTTATGCGTAGTCAACGAAGACTGGGGCCATCACTTCATTTCGTGCGGTAAACGAATGCCAATACTTCTGCAACTGCCTTGTACAAGTTTGCAGGTATTACCTCATCCACATTTACCATTTTATACAATATCTGTGCCAGTGGTTTATTCTCAACAATAGCCACTTTGTTTTCAGCAGCGAGTTCCCTTATCTTTTCGGCAATGTAACCCCTCCCTTTCGCAACTACCTTCGGCGCAGGCATCTTTGATTGATCATAGTGAATGGCCACAGCAAGATGCGTTGGGTTGGTTATAACCACATCCGCTTCGGGAACACTTGCCATCATTCTTTTCCTGGCCGCTTCTCTCTGAATGCGTTTAATTCTTGCTTTTACGATGGGATCCCCTTCTGTTTGCTTAAACTCGTCCTTTATTTCCTGCTTTGACATCTTAAGATTTTTTTCGAATTCCCACCTTTGATATAGATAATCAAATATTGCGAGGACAATAAGCAACAAACAGGTTCTAAAAACAATTTTAAATGCAAGCCTACCAATGTAGACTAATATTTCACCTACACTTTGATCTGATAAAGGAATAAAATTCCCCATTTCTCCTTTAATCGTTATATAAACAAGAAAAGCAATTGCCAAAATCTTAAATATACTTTTTGCTAATTCTACAAGAGACTTGAGGGAAAATAGCCTCTGAAACCCGCTAATCGGATCAATCTTTGACAGTTTCGGTTGTATCGATTCCGTAGAGAGCACAAAACCTACCTGAAAATAGTTGACAAGCAAAGCTATGGAAAAAACAGCCAATAAGAGGGGGAAAAGTAAAACAAAAATTTTATTTGTGAGATCGGTTAGGAAATGTTGGATATTATTACAATCAATATTGAGTTGAGCAGATTCAACAAATAAATACCTCATAACATCCAGCATCTTTTCGATCATATCGTAGGAACCGAAATAAAAAACTACTAAACAGGCCGACAAAACTGCAACAGACGCAAGTTCCTGACTCTTTGCAACTTGCCCCTTTTTTCTTGCCTCTTCTCTTTTCTTAGGTGTTGCCTTTTCAGTTTTTTCTTGATCTGACTTCTGCTCAGCCATATTCAGGACCCGTAAAGCGCATGGCAGATGGTGTCTTTTCTTTCTTTATGCCGTGCATAACTATTTACTGACGCTTGCGTCAAAAAAGCAGACATTCTCTTCTCTTATTTTGCTCATTTGGCAGGGACTTAACCTCACATCAGATGGAGGAGTAAATTTAGCTTGTCTCCAAAATTTAAAAAAAATTGGCTTAGCATTTTCGTAAAAAGAGGAAGGGTGAATCCTATGCCTATAAGCCCAATAGCTATCTTTAAGGGGAATCCGACAATAAGTATGTTGATTTGAGGAACGGTTCTGGCAATTAATCCAAATCCAATAGTTGTCATCAATAGCGCAGTGATAATTGGAGCACCTATCTTGACTCCAATGATAAAAATATCTTTTGAAATTTCTACAATTGACTGCATTAATCCTGCTGAAAAGTGAAAATCAAGGGGAAAAATAATTCTGTAGCTCTCTGTGATAGCATACAAAAATATATGGTGACCATCAACGGCAAGAAAAATTAACATTGCAATGAGATACTGAAATTGAGCTATAATTGAGACTTGTTCACTTGTTATAGGATCAAACACATTCACAACAGCAAAACCCATTTGAAAACCTACAAGCTGCCCTGCTATCTGTACCCCGGCAAAAGCCAATCTACCTGCCAAACCTATAATTATTCCAATAATAACTTCTCCCACCATTCCACATATTAATGAAAGAGTCCCGAGATTTGGAATGTGAAATTTAATAAAAGGGAAAATAAGAAATGCTATTATCAAAGACAATCCCGCTTTCACCCTGACCGGAACAACCCTATTCCCAAAAATGGGAATGGTGACCACCATTGCACTTACTCTTAGTAAAATAAACATGAAGAGTTCTAGTTGTTCAGCCGTTATTGGTGATATATTCATTTGAAATGAAGGGGAGATTCCGTTGACCCACAGTTATTGCTGAAAGCTGGCTGCTAATACTAAACGCTTACCTGATATATATCGGTATAGAGGAAAAGAGTTTCTGCGTATAACTAACCATAAGATTGATCATCCATGGAAGAGCAATAATGGCGGCAACCATAACGGCTATTATTTTGGGAACAAAAGTTAATGTCATTTCCTGAATTTGGGTAACGGCTTGGAATATACTGACAATAAGACCAACGACAAGGCCTACAATAAGCATGGGGGCAGAAAGCAATAGAGTAATTTTTATAGCTTCACTTGCTATGCCGATAACCAAATCGGTATTCACTATTTGCCCCCTTTATTTTCAAGCAAAACTCCTAACCAATGAACCGACTATTAAATACCACCCATCAGCCAACACAAAAAGCAGCAACTTGAATGGCAGGCTTATCATTACAGGTGGCACCATCATCATTCCCATTGACAAGAGTATGCTGGCAACAACCATATCCACTATCAAGAAAGGTAAATAAATTATAAACCCAATCTGAAAAGCTGTCTTTAATTCACTAATTACAAAAGCAGGTATTAATACTGGTACACTTATGTCATCCGGCGTCTCAGGTCTCTCTCCCTTTGAAATTTTTACAAATAAAGCAATATCTTTCTCCCTTGTCTGCTTTAACATGAATTTTTTTATGGCCTGCGATGTCTTATCAAAGGCATTTTTAGCCGATATCTGTTCATTTATATATGGCTGCAATGCTTGACTATTCACCTTATTCCAGACAGGGGTCATAATAAAAAAGGTCAAAAAAAGAGATAATCCGATAATGATCTGGTTCGCGGGCATTTGCTGTGTGCCCAGAGCATGTCTTAGAAGGGAAAGAACTACAACAATTCGGGTAAATGACGTCAACATTATCAGTATTGCCGGAGCAAGGGACAATACCGTCAGAGTAAATAATAATTGTAGAACTGTTGCTAACTTGCCAGGTTCATTGAGACTATCATCCACACTCAAGTTTAATGGCGGGATAGAGAAGGATTGACACCATACAGGATATGCAAAAAAAAAGAGTTCGGAAATTATTAATATGCATATAAAACATAATTTCCATTTATTTTCTAGGCGTTTACACATTTTCCCTTTCATCCCTTTTCACAAAATGATTCCGCTGAAAAAATCCAATCTGCGGCGTTGCTTCAATTGTCCAGTTACTGCGACGTACGACAAGTACGTCTCATGCCTGGAAAATTTCGCGCCTTGCATCTCGGGCTTTTTGAGCGGAATCATGTTTCAGACTTTTTGCAGTGTAATCAAAATGACTATGGGAAAATATTTTTGTCTTACAACGTATTAAATAATCAGAAAAAGGAGGATTTTTACCTCTTTGTCCCTGGATATTTTTCAGTTGTTCAAGTGAGTTATCATCTTCGATTTTTGTCAATAAAGATATCTGATTACTAGAGACACCAATCACCAGAATATCCCCCAATACATCGATCAACATAATTCTGTCCTTAGGTCCTAAATATTGGGTAGACAAGATTTTCATCAATCCATCATTTATTCCTCCTGTTTTCTTCATAGCCTTTTTGAACAAGTATATAGTTATAAGCATTATTCCCAATGTAACAGCAAGAGCCGATACCATTTTTAAAAAAGATGGAAATAAATCCGGTGAATTCATGATATGTCCAACCTTGTCATCTGAACGCTTACCAATTATTTAAGTTTACTAATTCTTTCGGCAGTAGAAACAACATCAGTCAATCTGACTCCAAACTTTTCATTAACCACAATCACTTCACCCTTACCGATTAACCTATTATTGACAAAAATATCCATTGGTTCTCCTGCAAGTTTCGTTAATTCTACAACGGAACCTTGTCCTAACTGAAGAAGTTTACCTATCAACATTTTGCCTCTACCCAGCTCAACAGTCACTGTAATAGGAATGTCCAAAATGAAGTCCAAATCCAGTGACGGCCCCTTTGTCCCACTTTCTTTTATCTTTTCAAAGTTAACGCTGCTGGCCTCTTTTTTTACAGTTGACTGCTTTGCCTCATCCAGTTCATTCTGGACATCGCCCCAGTCAAGATCTATATCCGATTTTGTCTCTTTTACTTCTTCAATCAAGTCATTTTGTCCCATTTAGACGCACCTTTTACTACGTAACACCTGAGTTGAGCGATTAGCTATTAGCTAAGGAACGTACAATAAATAACTTGAACAAATTAATGTCTTTTTTGCCGTCTTCTTCGTTGCTCGTCGATCACATAACCCGTTATGCTCGCTCCTCGCGCCTTGAATACAACAAAAAATCCTGTTAATTTTTGTTCAACTTATTTATCTCCCGTTCCTAATCGCTCAATTTAAATAATAGTAAATTCTGATATCTCTACTGCCTGGTTCCCCTTATATATTCCTGGTTTTCCCCTGAACTTAATGATATCTTCTATATAAACATCCAGATCATCGGTGTAGCAATGATCCAGGGGAATCACATCCCCATTCTTCAAGCTTATAATCTCCCTTCCCGTCAGCTCCGTTTTACCCAGCTCAACGGTCAAATCCACTTCTGATAATTTAAGGCCCTCTTTAAGTTTAATCGCCCACTCTTTATTGCCACCGAGTGTTTCATCCTGATAAGTCCCCTCTAATTTTTTCTTGATTGGCTCTATCATTGAATAAGACATGCATAAAGTTAATGTGCCTGTAGAAAATCCCATATCGATTTCAAAATTTATAACAATTGCAACATCCGTTGGTATCATAATTTGTGCAAATTGGGGATTAATTTCAGATTTCAGATAGACAATATCGAGACCTATAACTGGTTTCCATACCTTCTCAAGATCAGACAATGCGCTCAAAATAACTCTTTTTATGAGATTGTTTTCTATAGTTGTAAAATCTCTTCCCTCGATTTTAAACGTCTCCCGCCCAGACCCGCCGAACATGATATCAACCAATGCAAATATGACTCGTGATTCAACAATAAATACTGAGCTACCCCTTAATGGATCCATTTTAAAGACATGCAAGCTCGCAGGCAAAGGGCTACCTTTCATAAATTCCCCATACTTGAGCATATCCACAGACATGACATTCACATTGACAATCCTTTTTAACAATGATGACAGGGTGTTCCCGAACATCCTGGAGAATTTTTCAGTTATCATCTCCAGGACCGGCATCCTCTCTCTTATTACTTTACTTTGACTGGTTAAATCGTATGTTTGAGTTTCTGAATCCTCAGGGATTTCCTCTTGTTCTGTTTCAACCTCTCCCCCTGATATCCCGTTTAAGAGAGCATTTACCTCTTCCTGTGATAATACCTGGGCCATTTATGTGCTCCGTTGGATGTTACGAGACTCTATTGTATAATGAATTCGGTAAAGTAAACTTTTGTAATTTGACCCTTGTCAAGATAGTTATTCAGGCGTATGGCAATTTCATCTCTAAGACGTTGTTTTCCATCAAAGCCTACTATTTCATTATATTTTTTTGAAGAAAGAAGATCCAAAAGGCTGTCCATTATTTCCGGCTTTAATGTATCTAATTCCGATATACAATTTTCATTAGATATTTCTAGTTGGATTGTGATCTTCAAATACCTTTCACCATTATTATCCAGCAAATTTACGATGATGCTCTCTATAGGCCAAATGGCCGTCTTTACCTGAACCGTTTGTTCAACTTCCTCCTCAGGAGGCTCTGTAGAGTGAGTCCTATAGTACCACCACCCCCCAAAACCCGCGGCTCCCAAAATTACAATCACAACGGCCATTATAATCCATTTCAGGAACGGCAATTTTTTCTTTGAATCCTTTTCTGCAGCAGATTCTTCTTCTTTTTCTTCTTCTTTGATCTCTTCTTCAGCCATTGAATTCCCTTATTAATTTTCCTTTAAGGTCAAAATGATCCCCACCCTCCTGTTGAGTTCCCTGT
>JAYEGO010000248.1:0-3491 GCA_034659155.1 Bacteroidota bacterium
GGCATAGCCACCTTAAATTTATCTGAAGTTTGTAATGCATTGAGTACCCTTAAAATCTCATTCATGTTTCTTCCAACATTCAGGGGATAATACATGATCAGACGAATTTTTTTATTTGGATCAATAAAAAATACAGCACGTATCGCAGCTGTTTCACTTTCATTTGGCTGCAACATTCCATATAGTTTTGACACCTTCATGTCAATATCTGCAATAATCGGAAAATCAAAATATACACCTGTTTTTTCCTTTACATTATTTACCCATGCCAGATGGGAATGAATGCTGTCAATGCTCAATCCAATCAGTTCTGTATTCAGGGCATCAAATTCATTTTTTCTGTTTGCAAAACCGGTCATCTCTGTAGTACATACAGGAGTGAAATCAGCGGGATGCGAAAACATTACGATCCACTTATCTTTTGCAAAATCTGCAAATTTAATTGTCCCCTTGGTAGTTACGGCTTCAAAATCAGGAGCAATATCTCCTATTCCTGGCATTGTGTTTAAAGTTTCTTGTGTTTCCATTTTTTGTTTGGTTTAGTTTATTAACTATTTCGAGTACAAATATCGTCAAGCCAGGAATATAAATCAAATCAATAATATTTATAATGTCATAGAGAATAACTATATTTATAAAAAATTAATTATGATAAGCCTGATTCAGCTTGAATATGTAGTTGCAGTAGATACATACAGGCATTTTGTCACCGCTGCTGAAAAATGTTTTGTTACACAGCCTACCTTAAGTATGCAAATCCGGAAGCTTGAGGACTTTCTTGATATAGTGATCTTTGATCGTTCAAAACAACCTGTGATTCCCACCGATATAGGCGAGAAATTTATTGAGCAGGCCCGGAATATTCTTCGCGAATCCGGGAAGTTGACCAATTTGGTAGACCAGTTCAAAGCATCTGTTTCAGGCGTATTGAGGATTGGAATCATACCATCTCTGGCACCTTATCTTCTTCCCTTGTTTATTGGCAATCTGGCCCGCAAATACCCCGAACTCGATATTATGGTTCAGGAGTTGATTACAGATGATCTGGTTGCTGAACTTAACCTGGACCGTGTGGATGTCGGTATTGTAGTTACCCCTCTGAATGATTCAGGCATTTTGGAGGAGCCTCTTTTTTACGAGGAGATAAAGATTTACACCAATTCTCAACACTCTTTGATGGAAAAACAACAGATCGAAGTAATTGAAATCAATACCCCTGATATCTGGCTTCTTAGTCAGGGCCATTGTTTCAGACACCAGATAATAAACCTTTGTTCGCTACAGTCTGAAGGGCTACAAAAGCTTCCTTTCAAATATGAAAGCGAATCGATAGAAACCATAAAAAAAATTGTGGACATGGAAGGGGGACTCACTCTTATTCCCGAACTGTCCCTGGATGATCTTCCCAGGGAAAAGATGAAACAGGTAAAAAGCTTTAAAGATATTGTTCCTTTAAGGGAAGTTAGCCTGGTTTATGTACACAATTATGCTAAAAGAAGATTACTGGATGTTTTGGCTGATGAAATAAAGGATTCGGTTCCGGAGGAAATGCTTGACAAGGAAAGGGGTACTGTGGTGGATTGGAGGTAATTCATGCAGATGATTAATCTGCAAGGATCCTGTTTAAAATAAATCCATTCCAACAGCACAATTAATCAAATGCATATTCACGATAAGCAGTTGTAATATTGGTTTTTGGAGGTTTATCCAAATTACGGAGAAAATCCAATTCTTTATTCAGGGAATATGTAACAGGTGTGCATTCATATAAAACAAAATTCAACATTTCAGAAAGCATCAATATTCCTTTGGGAACCAGATCTGATTTTTTAGATTGCTGGAATATAGTTCATACTATGTAGTTTATAATTGTTTTAACAGGAAGAATTTGTAAATTCCCAAATAATATAAAAGATTATATCATGGAATCTTCAAAATTCAACCGACGAAAATTCATCAAGAGAGCATCTATTACTGCAATGGGAGCCGGTATGGTCTCAGCCGGAACATTTGCTGCCGGTAATTCAATGACAGAACAGGAATCTACAATTATTAAAGAGTATCGCAAATTTGGGCGAACAGGCTTTAGGGTATCGGATTTTAGCAGCGGAAATCCATCAAATGAAGCTGTTTTAAGAGCTTTGTTGAAAAGTGGTGTAAACCTCATTGATACAGGTGAAGCATATATGAATGGGAATAGTGAAAGATTGATTGGAAATGAGATACAAGATTTTGATCGCAGTAAGTTATTCATAAACACTAAATTATATACAGAAACAAAATTCCCTTCAAAAGAAGAAGTTATTAAGCGGACAAATGAATGCCTGGAAAGACTTAAGACAGATTACGTTGATTGCATGCAAATTCACTCTGCCGAAAATTCTGCCATATTGAAGGATGAGGCTTTTCATTCGGGAATGGAGCAATTAAAGAAAGAAGGTAAAGTAAGATACCTGGGAGTATCATGTCATGGTAATAACTGGGCCTTTAATACCGACGAAAACCTGGAAACTATTCTTATGGCAGCTGTTGAAGATGGAAGGTTTGATGTTATATTGCTTGCTTACAACTTTGTAAATGCCGATATAGCTGAGAAAATTCTGGATGCATGCGAAAAAAAGAATATTGCTACCATAATAATGAAATCAAATCCGGTACATATTTATGGTTTATTGGAAAGCAGGCTGGAGAAGATGGCAGAAGAAGGAAAGGAGGTAGATAAGTATACCAGGGCATTTTATGATAAATACAAAGTAATGAACAATGAAGCACAAAACTTTTTCGCGGAGTACGGAATTACCAGCGAAAAAGAATTGAAAAATGCAGCATCGCGCTATGTATTATCTAATACTAAAGCACACACTACAATCTGGGACTTCCAGAATTTTGATGATGTGGAGAATATATTACAACTTTCAGGGCAAAAGCTTTCCGACAAGGATGAATTGGTACTGAACGGATACCATAAACACCTGGGACATACAGCCTGCAGACTGGGTTGTAACGATTGTGAGGCTGTATGTCCGCATCATTTGCCGATAAATAAAATTTTGCGGTATAATTACTATTTCAGTGTGAAAAAGCAGGAAAAAAGAGCTATGACCAAATTTGCTCAATTGAATTTGCAGAAACCATCGGACTTATGCATTGATTGTGAAGGCTATTGTGAAGAAGCCTGCAAATATGGAGTCTGGACACGTCAATTGCTGGCTGATGCCAGCCATAATCTGGAAATGATTGTATAAAGTACATTTGTGAACCGTTTTTTAATCGTTCAAATCAGCCTGTAGGGCCAAAGATCCTGATATTTATCGTCAGCGGCTGAAACAAAATACTTACATTATCATCACTTATAACCGCCTGCACACTACCGGAGTTTATTGAATTAATTATAAATTTGCATGCTCAAACTATTTGCACTTTAGTGAGCCTGTACAATTGAAAATGTAATTATGAATATAAGACTATTAATAAGTATATACATATTAGTA
>JAYEGO010000249.1:0-10946 GCA_034659155.1 Bacteroidota bacterium
ATTTGTCCGTAGTCCTGGCTCCTTCTGACAGTCAGTTGGAGTCAGACAATCCACGGAGAGACTGAGACTCTTTTGTATCTCTCAGTGTCAGGAAATTGTTGATGAAAGTGTTTGACAAGGACATCTACCAAATAAATTTTCTTTAAAGTATCCGCGTAAAGAAAGGGCACTTTGATTAACCCTATAGGTTTGTCCTAAAAACCTTCGTCGAAAAGTGTAAACTACTTTTATGCCTATATGAAGGATGCCCAATCTTGCGTCACTTCTCACTTGACATGACACTAGCCGTGTTAGACTTATCTTCCAACGGTAGACCGCTACTTTACATTGTCAGGTGATAAAAATTTTGAAGGAAGCTATTAGTGAAAAGAACAGGAGGTTTAAAAATATTTAGTTATATCCAAAGGTTAGCAGTAATATATGGCGCGCACCATAATTAATACCCCTCTCAATAATTACATAATTTGATCCTTAATACATGAAAACTCACATGTCAGGATGGATATTTTTTTGACACCTGAAGGAGATAGGTCTGTTCTCATGAGCAAATGTGGGTCAATTCCTGTGAGCGTTGAAGACCATATCCCTCAAACGTAAGCTACGTGATTACGCAAATAGGCGTTTGAGAGACCGATTTGTAACTATCTGAAAATAAAGTATATTTCTAAATCAAAGTATTAGCGGAAGAGCATCCAGGTTTGAGACACAGGTCTTTATTGAGAAAATAGAAATTTGTCAAATAATTGACTAAAATATTAATGTAATTGAACCCTGTACCCTTGAACTCTGTACCCCTGAACCCTGCACCCTTATCTATCTGTGATTATTAGCTGTACAGGACTGTGGGGATAATTGGTATATAAATTGCTATGTATTAGGTAACGTATTTGCAAAAGCTACTTTCATTACTGATGGTAAAAATGACACTGTTTAACTTAAAGATTTTACACAACAAATTCTCCGTCTTTATTGCTTTGACGACATTGCTCACTTTTATTCCATGTGCAAAAAGTGCCGGGGAAAAGGCTGAAGATGGATTTTACAGTGTTCAAATAGCCGCATATAAAAATCTTGATGGCGCCAACGCGATGATAGACTCGTTGAAGGTACAAGATCTTAGGCTTTTTTGTAAAAGCGTAATTTTTAAAAATGAAGAGTGGCACTGCGTACTGGCAGGTAGATATAAAAGTAAACAGGAGGCATTGGATGCCGGGCAGAGCTTAAAAGAAAAGGGAGTAATTAAGGATTTCCTGATACGAGAACCTGTTCCCCCTACTATTGATCCTGAAAATAGGCATATTCCGATCTTGGAAAAGGCTGATTCATTGAACGCAAAAAAAAATATACCGCCTGATGAAACGGTTTTAAAAGATCGAACCGAGCCTCAAACTGAATCTTTGTTGGCTCACCTGAATCAAAAAGTTTGGGAGAAAACGGCTCCAAAGGAGCAAACAGGTCCTCAAACGGCTCAAACAGTAGATCAAAGATGCGGAGAGGCATCTTTATGTGATGTTGCCATAAGGGATTTTAAGTCTGAAAGGTATGAAGATGCCTTGAACAAATTAAAGCAAATAATTCAACATAAAGATTTCAAAGACGTGGAAAAAGAATCCATATTAAGACATATAGGTGATTGTTATTATTTTCTTGGGAAAAAAACGGATAATAAAAAATATTTATTGAAAGCCATAGATCAATATAGAAATCTCATCCGCGACTATCCTAATTCAGAAAAAGGAGATGCCCTAATAACCATCTATAGACTTGCGAAAAGTTATGAGTATTTGAATCTTTATCAAGAGGCGTTAGTAGAATTTAAAGATCTTAATTCGAGATATCCTGAATCAGAATACATTTCTGAAGCTATGTTTATGATGGGTAAAATGTATTACCGAATGGGAAAGTTTAATAGAGCAATTGAGAAATTTAAAGAATACATAAAGAGATTTCCAGATGATGTGCATACCAAGGATGCATATTTTGGCATAGGAGATTGCTATTCCCAGATACGTCAATTTAATGACGCTGATATTTGGTACGATAATGCATTGAAAAAATGGCCTGATTTGGAAAAAATCTCAAAAGATAATATTTTGAAATTAGGATCATTTTATCTCCAAGCAGGAAAATATGACCAGGCATTAAAGACTTTTTTTGCGTTTACGAAGCTATTCCCCGAAGAAAAAGACTCTAAAGATGTTCTTTGTAAAATCGCTCGTTCCCTTGTGGGGGCGAAACAGCTATCTCCCGGCAGCAAAATGTTGGGTTTAGTAATTAGCAAATATCCTAAAAGTAAGGAAGCCCAAGAGAGTGCGGTAATTATGGCGGATATCGGAGTTAGATATCCTAAAACAAAAGTACCAATGTATATAGTTTATGGAATGGATTGTTATAAGAATGAAATTAAGAGATATGATAATATCCTAAAGGGAGTTCACGACAACAAAAAAGAAGAATTACTTTTTCTGAAAGGTTATGCATTGTTGGAAATGGGCACCTACAAGAAATCATTTGATATTTACCGTTCCTTATTGAGCCAATTTTTCTATGAAAGATATAAAGAAGCTAGTGAAAAAAATCTCATATTAAGTGCAAGTTATTTGGTAAATGGCTATTATTCAAAAAAAGACTATATTGCTGTTTGCGATCTATATTTTAAGTCTTATAAGTATGGACTATTTAAGTATGGCAATTTTGACACGTTGCTAAAAACCGGAAACAGCTTAAAGAGAATAGGTTTATTAACCTGCGCAGTTGAAAACTTTAGAAAAATGATTGATGTGTTTAAGGAACATGAGCAAATAGACAAACTTTTACTTAACATAGCAAAAATCGATTATGACAGGAACCATTATGATGATGCAGAGAAGGAATTAAAAACTCTACTTAAAGAACAATCACATATGGGTAAAAAAATATTGATAAATGCCAAGAAGTTATTGGGGGATATTTATTATAGAAAGGGATTTTTTGAGGAAGCGGTTTGTTTTTATTCAGAAGTTCTGGATTTTGGTGAAGATGTAGAGAATATCGCAGATGTTTATAGAGATTATGCCAATTCCTTAAAAGAGATGCATTTATATCCATCTGCATTTACAAACTATCAAAAGGCTGTAAGGATATGCAAAGACAAACATCAAAAATGCTCTATCCCTGTGCTTGTAGATTCTTATGAAGGGTTAGGCGATTATTTTTACAATGAGGGTAGATATCAACCAGCAATTTCGATGTATAAGCAGTCGTTGGATCATATTCACGAAGGTGCAGCAGCACCAAGGCAATGGGCTATCTTCAATATAGGCCGGGGATACATGAATTTAGGCAATAATTCTATGGCTGAGAAATCATTTAGCTCGTTAATAGAAGAGGGCAAAGATGAATTTTGGCCAAATCTAGTTGATAATTGCATACATGATAAAAACTGGACTGATAAGCACAGTAAATATTTAGTGATGCTGGATGTCCAATAAATTGTCTCTGATCTAAATTGAGAAAATAAAATTTAGGGTTTCCGTTCAGACATTATATAGGTAACTCATGAATAAACAGGCTAATGGTAGTGAACACGAATCGGGTACTGTTTTTTTGCAGCAAGCTTTTGAGGGTTTCAGTCAGTCAACAGCCAAGTTGCAGGAGGCATTTATTAGTCTACAGGGAAAATTTGAAAATATAAACAAAGAATTAGAATATAAGAATGTAGAATTGGAAAAAGCTTTAGCAGAGAAAGAGGAGGCAAAGGATTATCTTCAAAATATTCTTAAGAGTCTCACGACCGGTATAGTTGTAGTAAATATGCGTGGAAATGTAACAATGATGAATCATTGTGCCGAGGTATTTACGGGTTTTTCTTACGAGGATGCCGGTGGGGAAAAAGCGGAATTGCTGTTCGACGCCGGTTCCTCCTATGATTCAAAAAAACATTTTGGTTTTGCTCTCGGGGGATTGAGAAAAAAAATCAGGCTAAGAGGAAGGACGTTAGAAGTCTTTAAATCTCCTGTTAAGACAAAAGATGGGGAAGAAATAGGAGTGGTTATTGTCCTTTGTGATGTCACAAAACTCGAAAAACTGGAAGAAATGGCAAAGAGGACAGAAAAATTTGCTGCAATGGGTGAAATGGCAGCAAACATCGCCCATGAAATAAGAAATCCTTTGGGGAGTATAGAGCTTTTTGCTTCTTTATTAAAAAAGGATTTAAAGAATGAGAAAAATAGGGATAGAGCATCTTATATCATAGGTTCTGTAAGGAATATGGATAACAAAATATCTAATCTACTTCTATTTGCAAGGAAGCAAGAATCATCAATGAAGAAGATTAATATCAACGATGTGCTAAATGAAGTTTTAAAATTTTCCGAACAGATTATTGAAAAAGAAAATGTTATTCTCACAGCAAACCATGAAAACGCAGATCCTATCATTAAAGGTGATGCAGAGATGTTGAAGCAGGTATTTTTAAATCTTATACTGAATGCCTTACAGGCAATGCCCGAAGGGGGAAATCTTCACATCGAAACAAAAATTTCTGATAAAACGAACGAAGCATTAGAGATTGATGATTCAAAAGTAGAAATTAAATTTATAGATACCGGTACTGGAATACCTCATGAATATATAAAGAAGATATTTGATCCTTTTTTTAGTACCAGGGAAGGCGGAACAGGTCTCGGTCTTGTTATTGTTCACAATATTGTCGATATTCATGGTGGTTCAATAGATGTAGAAAGTAACAACAGTAAAGGAACATTTTTTAATATTACATTTCCGTTAATAAAGGGTTCAGAGGTTCAACAATCAGTAACCAATTTTAAGCCTACAAGTAACGCTATTTATGAATGCTTATAAAATCATTATAAAGAAATGAAAAAAGAAACAATTTTAATTGTTGATGACGAACCATCTATGAGGATAGCTCTTTCTGAGTCTCTAGAGAGTTGTGGGTATAAAATTTGTACTTCAGAGGATGGGGTAGATGCCCTGAAAAAATTTCATAATGATAGTTTTAGTGTTGTTATAACTGACATGAGAATGCCGAAGATGAGCGGAATGGAGGTCCTGCGCGGCATTAAAAAAATTTCTCCAAGGACGCCCGTTATAGTTATAACCGCTTACGGCACAGTTAATACTGCAATTGAAGCAATGAAAGAAGGAGCTTCTGATTTTATTATGAAGCCCTTTTCATTAGAGCATCTGGAGTCAGTTATAAAAGGTGCGGTCGCCGAAAATGGAGAAAAGAAAGATGAGTTAGGATATGAGACAAAAAAATGCTCGATCACTGAAAAAACCATTATTACAAAAGACAAAAAGATGCTTGATCTATTGGAATTATTGAGGAATGTATCCAAAAGCAAATCAACTATCTTAATGCAGGGAGAAAGTGGCACAGGGAAAGAATTACTTGCCCGCTATATACACAAGCATAGTAATAGGGCGAATATGCGTTTTGTTGCGGTAAATTCCGCAGCCATTCCTTACAATTTGCTTGAGAGCGAGATGTTTGGGTATGAAAAGGGCGCATTTACAGGTGCGTCCCAAAGGAAGTTGGGAAAATTTGAATTGGCGAACGGCGGGACCTTGTTATTGGATGAAATCAGTGAAATGTCCCTCAATCTTCAAGCAAAATTTCTCAGAGTAATACAGGAATCTGAGATTGATAGATTAGGTGGGAAAGATTCTGTTCCTCTGGATATCAGGATAATTGCTACGACAAATAAAGATCTAAAAAAATGCGTTGCAGAGAAAAAATTTCGAGATGATCTTTATTACCGCCTTGGTGTTATCCCGATCAAGATACTCCCACTGAGGGAGAGAAGGGCAGACATTATTCTTCTTGCCGAGCATTTCCTGGAGAACTACAGCCAGCTCAACAAGATAAGTAAGCCGACATTATCGAAAGAGGTTGTATACATATTAGAAAGTCATGAATGGCCGGGCAATGTGAGAGAGTTGGAAAATGTGATCGAAAGATCAGTATTGATATCAGGTGGTAAGATAATTTTACCTGAGCATCTTTATCTTGAAGGCGACTATCTGGAAAATTTGAACGGCAGACAACCAGCGGCAACAGTATCAAAAGCATTTACTTCGCAAGATATTACGTTAAAGGAAATGGAAAAAGAGTTTATACTTGAAACATTAGAAAAAACAGGAGGAAATAAGACTAAAGCATCAAAAATTTTGGGCATAAGTCTGCGAACAATCCGTAACAAAATTAATGAATATGAAAATAAGTGATAGCCATTAAACAGAACGAGATATTATTATGGATATATTATTTGACAAAACTATAGCGATGTTATCTACAATTCTGGATTTTCGATCGGAAAGAAATAAAGTGATAGCTTCAAATATCGCTAATATAGATACACCAGGCTATAAGCCAAGGGAACTCATTTTTGAAAAGGAGTTAGAAGGTTTCATCGATAACGGGAAAGAAATAACGATGACCAAAACTGATAAAAGACACTTATCCAAACAATCATCTCATATTAATGAAAGTGAATTTAAGGTAGTTAATTCTGGGAAAGAAGTCAAGATTGATGATGAAATGGGGAAACTAGCCGAAAACACTCTTATATATAATCTTACTTTAGAGTTAATGGCAAGAAAATTCAAAAAATTGGATAGTGTCTTAAGGGAGGCGAAATAAAATGGAATTCTTGGCAGCTCTTCGGATATGCGGATCAGGGCTTGCGGCTCAAAGGGCGAAGATGGATGTTATTGTATCAAATCTTGCCAATGTTAACACGACACGGACGCCGGAAGGAGGTCCATATAAAAGGAAAGCGATCGTTTTTTCCGCCAATCCACTAGAGAGCAATTTTGACGATGATCTGGCAGATGCTTTGCGAATGGTAACAGCGGAAGGTGTTGTGGAAGACAAAAAGAATATAAAAATGATCTTTGATCCAAATCATCCTGATGCGAATAAGAAAGGCTTTGTGGCTATGCCCGGTATAGACACAATCGTTGAAATGTCGGATATGATTATAACGAATAGGGCATATGAAGCTTGCGTTACAGCATTTGATGCAACGAAAAATATGGCACTTAGGGCTTTAGAACTAGGGAAATAATTCGTAAACGCTTACAGTTCGGTGGGTTGCAGTAAAACGGGCGTTGTAATCCCGTAAACGGTTACAATAATTCTTAGGGATCAAGTCTATGGAGGCTTCCGGTATGAATAATATATTAATTCAAAGAAATTTGTTAACTCCAAGTCCTCAAAAGGAAAGTAATACGGCTACTAAGGGCGATGTTTCTTTTGCCGATGTTTTAAAAAATAAAGCCCAAGAAATCAATACGCTTCAACTAGATGCCGATAATGCTATTTCAAAGGTGGAGTTGGAAGATTCAGGAAGTATTCATGAAGCAATGATTGCATTGGAAAAGGCAAATATTTCTTTTAGAACAATGATGCAAGTAAGAAATAAGATATTGGAGGCTTATCAGGAAGTTATGCGAATGCAGGTATAAAAGAATATGGATTCCTTGTTTCAATTTTTTTCTCAGTTATGGAAAGCTTTTAAGGCCTTAACTCCTTCGAAAAGATTGTCCATTATTATTGTTGCTGCTGTCAGCTTGATCAGTATAGGGATATTTATCAATTTTGTTAATCAGGATGAGTATAGGGTACTTTTTTCTAATCTTTCTGCTGAGGATACAGAAAAGATTGTAGGCAGACTACAAGAAAAAGGGATTTCTTACAAGGTAGGTTCTACTGGCGATTCTATATTAGTTCCTTCTGAGCACGTTTCTGAATTAAGGCTCGATCTGGCATCTATGGGATTACCTCAAGGTGGAGGAGTGGGCTTTGAAATATTCGATAAGAAGAATTTTGGTGCTACGGAATTTGTACAGCGACTAAATTATCAAAGGGCACTTCAAGGAGAGTTGTCGCGCACTATCAATAGCTTGGACGAAGTTCAATACAGCAGGGTCCATATCGTGACACCCAAGAAGTCTCTTTTTGTAAAGGAACAGGAGAAAACAACGGCCTCGGTTATTATAAAATTAAAACCACGTAGAAGACTACAAGCATCTCAGATAGAAGGAATAACCCACCTTGTGGCAAGCAGCGTAGAAGGACTTCAACCGGAAGAAGTAACAATACTTGGTAGTCGTGGAAACATTTTATCAAAAGCACAGTCCGATTCCGAATCCTCCAAGATGACAGATTCACAAAGAGAATATCAGAAAAGCATAGAAAGCGACATGGCTAACAAAATTCAAACCATATTGGAAAGAGTAGTAGGCCATGGAAATGCTGTTGCCAGGGTATCTGCAACCCTCGATTTTACATCTATAGAAAAAACAGAAGAACTCTATGATGCTGAAGAACCGGTACCAAGAAGTTTACATCGCAAAACCAGAACATCATATGTCCCTATCGAAGCAGGTGAAAGTACCGTTAGTCCCATCAACATAGAAACTAATGATTCATCTAATACTGAGCGGGAAGAAAAAGATGAAACAATTAATTATGAAATAAACCGAGTTGTCAGCAAGACAGTAATGCCGGTGGGTAAAATAGATAGCTTGTCTGTGGCTGTGTTGGTAGATGGTGTCTATCAAAAAAACAATGAAGGCATTGAGGAATTCCAGCCAAGATCGAAAAAGGAAATCCAATCTTTTGAAAATATTGTAAAGAATTCAGTCGGTTTTAATGCGGACAGGGGCGATCAAATAGTAGTAACCAGCATTCCTTTCAAAAGAATTGAACTTGAAACAGGATCTGATGAAGAAAATTTTTGGAAGAATGGATTGTTTCTCTTGATGCCTCTTATGAAATATTTCATTTCTTTAATTGCTCTGATATTTATTGTGTTTTTTATTTTACGTCCCTTGGTCAAGTTGCTTTTGAAAGGGGTAAAAGATCAAGAAGCCGGCACGCCCGAATTACCATCTGCGGCCAATAATCAGTTAGAGAGCAGTCGTATTTTATTAGGTTCGGAAAGATCGATGCAAAAAGGCCTTAATGAAGTAGAAGTCGTAAAGAATTTAGCGAGCCGGGATTCTCAAAAATTTGCAGAATTATTGAGAAATTGGCTTAAGTAATGAGGTGCTTTAAAATATGACAAACGAAGAAAGGGCAGCGATATTGCTTTTATCGTTGGAAGAAGAACTGGCGGCAGAGGTAATGAAAAATTTCAGCTCATCTGAAATTAAGCAAGTCGGAAAATGTATGAGCCTCTTAAACGAAATATCTGATGAAGACATAGAGTGTGCCGCCGGAGATTTTTGCACACTTGCCCGGCAAAAAGGAAAAAGGATTGTATCCGTTGATGATAATACCATTAAAAATATAATCAAAAAGGCCTTAGGGGATGATAAAGCAAAAGATGTCTTAAAAATGATTGAAGAGGAAAATTTTAAAGCCCCTGATAACTCAGTTATTGAGAAGCTGAGGGATATTGACCCCGGGGTCTTGTTGGATTTTACAAAGACAGAGCATCCCCAGACAATAGCACTTATGCTGGCAATCTTGAGACCGGAACAGACCGCAGAGATTTTGGAAAATATTCCTCCTGACAGACGAAATGAAATTGTAAATAGGATGATTACTCTCAAAAGCGTTCCGTATGAGTTCATAGAAGAGATGGCCAGAACGCTTGAGTCAGAGCTAAATTTTGAGGAGACGAGCGAGCAACTGGTCGGCGGGGTTTCTGTGATGGCAGAAATTTTGAATAATATGAATCGGTCGAGTGAAAGTGAAATTCTTGATTCGGTTGAGGAAACAAATTCGGATTTAGCATATGAGATTAGGAATCTCATGTTTACTTTTGATGATATCTTAAAATTGAGTGATAAAGATATTAGGGAGTTGATAAAGGAAATAAACAAAGAAGATTTGATCCGCTCTCTAAAGGTAGCTGAGCAGGGGTTGAAAGATAAAATTTTTAAGAATATGTCAAGTCGTGCGGCTGAAATGCTCAAGGAAGACATAGAACTTATGCCTCCCATAAGACTATCCGATGTTGAAAAAGCTCAAAAAAAGATTATCGAGACTGCAAAGAGATTAGAAACTGAAGGTAAAATAACAATTACAAGGGACAATGAAAAAGATGAATTTGTCTAGGGTTATTAAAGCACAAGACATTAAGCTGACAGATTCGAAAGAAAAACTGCAGCCAAAGTTCATCAAGATAAATTTTCAGACGAAAGAGAAAGATGAGGATATCCATAAAAACAAGAGCACGGTTAGAGCTGATATTGCACCCCAAAAAAAGGAGATAGAAGAAAAAATAGAGATTATAAAAAAAGAGGTGTATGACAAAGCATTCTCAGAAGGAGTGAGAGAAGGTAGAAATCAGGAAAAGAAAAAGTTATCTATAACAATAGAATCTGTTGCGCAACTTATTAAAGATTTAAAAATCTTGAAAGACGAATTTTTTGAGAATTCTGAAAAAGAGATAATCGACCTCATTTTTTTGATAGCTAAAAAAGTTATACATAGAGAAGTGGATACCAGTAGAGAGATTGTAGTATCTGTACTTAGAGATACAGTAAAAAATATAAGAGACAGAGAAGGTGTCAAGATCAGGCTGAATCCCAAAGATTATCATTATATAATGGAAGTGCGGCCTGATTTTCTTAGTAAATTTTGTGACATAAAAAATACACTCATTGAAGAGGATGAGGAAGTTAGACAAGGAGGGGCTGTGATAGAGACACATTCAAGAGGAATAGATGCCGGGTTAGATCACCAGTTTGATAAAATCAAAGAGACATTATTTTCAACTCGATAGATGGGAATTTCTTTTTTAGATATGGATTACACTGCCCTTTATTTCAAACAATATGTATGATTTTAAAGAGTATTACCGGATAATAGAGGGAGTAGATCCCATTAAGGTCTATGGGAAGGTAAGCGAGATTATCGGCCTTTTAGTGGAAGGCTATGATCCAGGGAGTTCCATAGGTAAAATGTGCCAAATTTATCCAAACGG
>JAYEGO010000249.1:10956-13353 GCA_034659155.1 Bacteroidota bacterium
TATCAGCCCGATTAGCGCGGAAGTTGTGGGGTTCAGGAAAGGTAAGGTCCTTTTAATGCCTCTCGAAGGTCTGGAGGATGTGGGCCCAGGGTGTAAAATTGTCTCATCAGGTAAAAAGGCAGGTGTAAGAGTTGGCCGTGGTCTTCTAGGAAGAGTCATAGATGGTTTAGGCAATCCTATTGATGATAAAGGAGTTTTAGGATCAGAAGACGAATATCCGATTTATGCAGATCCCATCAACCCTCTTAAAAGAGGTAGAATAAGGAAACCTGTAGATTTGGGAATTAGAGCAATAAATGGATTGTTCAGTTGTGGCAAGGGTCAGAGGATGGGGATATTTGCAGGTTCCGGAGTAGGTAAAAGCTCTCTCCTTGGTATGATTGCCAAAAATACAAAGGCTGATATTAATGTAATCGGACTCGTTGGTGAAAGAGGAAGAGAGGTTCGTGAGTTCATCGAAAACAATCTTGGTGAGGTGGGGCTGGCCAGATCCGTGCTCATAGTGGCAACGTCGGATAGCCATCCCTTGCTTAGGTTGAGGGCGGCCTATGTAGCAACATCTATATCAGAATTTTTTAGGGATCAGGGTATGGATGTCCTTCTTATGATCGATTCGCTGACCAGGTTTGCCATGGCCCAAAGAGAAATCGGTCTTTTTCTTGGGGAACCCCCGACAACAAAGGGTTATACGCCTTCTGTTTTCAGTCTGATGCCAAAGCTGTTGGAGAGAGCAGGAAATATAGAAAACAAAGGCAGCATTACAGGTCTTTATACAGTATTGGTGGAAGGTGATGATTTTAATGAACCAATCGCAGATATGTCACGGGCGATTTTGGATGGCCACATAACCCTTTCTCGTGATCTGGCTGCAAAAAATCACTATCCTGCAATAGATGTCCTGAACTCTATTAGTAGGGTCATGGTTGATCTTGTAGATAAGGAGCATAGAAAAAAGGCGAATGATCTTTTAAATATTGTGGCAACCCATAGAAAGGCCGAGGATTTAATTAATATAGATGCCTATGTAGAAGGGAGTAATCATGAAATAGATTATGCAATCAAAATGATCGATAAAGTAAATAGTTTTTTAAAACAGTATATTAATGAAAAGATTGATTTTGAAGAGACCAAAGAAGAGCTGTTTGCTCTCTTCAATTAGATGGTTCAGAGGTTCAGGGTTAAAAAACATGAAAAGTACAAAGTAGCCAACCTTGAACCTGACAACCTGAGTAATTAACAGCTATGTTTAATTTTAGATTGCAATCAGTTTTGAATTATAGAAAACAGTTAGAGGGAAAGGTTACCTCTGCATTTGCGGATACAAAGAGGCGCTTTGATTGTGAAAAAGAAATATTGAAAAACTTGAAAAAAGAAAAGTTGGATTTGGTCTCCAGGTTGAACGGCATGGCAGGGACTAAATTGTGTGCCGCAAATATTTCAGCTTACTTTTTGTATATAAATTATATAAAGCAAAAGGAAAAATATCATGAAGAGGCCATCTCTAAAATTGCAAGGGAACTGGAAGAGAAAAGATTGGCACTTGTTGATGCCATAAAAAAAAGAAAAATTCTAGAAATAGTCAAAGAAAAAAAGATGGAAGAATATAGGATAGAGTTAATTAGTACAGAACGAAAAGAATTGGATGAATTGGGAACTTCCAAATACGCAAGGAATATGAAAATTGAAAAAATTGATAATTGCGTGTGAAATTCTTATATTATTTATTTTTTTTATGAAGATTGTTACGGTCGTGGGAACATTAAAAAACTCAGGGACCGTTGATTATTTTCTGTCCGTAGAGCAGGCATCAGCGAATTCTCCAGCACTGGATAATAAAAAAAATTATGGTAGGGATGGAGACGGTTTAAAGGAAAAAGAGCTTATTTCTTCACTACTGGAGGAACAGAAGAAGCTCCAGGATCGGGAAATTCTTTTAAAGTCTGAAGAAAAAAGACTTAATTCACTGAAAAATGAAATACTGTCGAAATTTACTGAACTGCGTATAGTGGAAGAGAGATTAAGTGGATTCCTTGAACAGGTTAAAGAGATACATGATGCAAGATATAAAAATTTAGCAAAAGTTTATGAATCTACTCCTCCTGCCCGAGCAAGTGCTATGCTGGAAAATTTGGACAAGAAAACAGCCGCAACTATAATCATGAATATGAAAACCAAGAAGGCAGGAGCGATATGGGGATATCTAGATCCACAAAAAGGTGTAGAGATAACCAAGGAGATAACCCGTATAGATTGCTCTTCCAAAAAGAATAAGTAAGCGTTCAGTGCGGCCGGGCAAGGTCGCATATTCCAGCGGGTGTGAATCCCGCTCCAGCAAGGCAGGCCAGCCACTGGATAGAGGACCCTGGGCCGGCGGAAGTAATTCCAAAGGTCAAGCAC
>JAYEGO010000250.1:0-15097 GCA_034659155.1 Bacteroidota bacterium
ATTGCCCAAAAACTCAAAGCCTGAAAGAATTAACATTACGGAAGGATTTATAATTTCGGGTTTCGAATAAACAAAAATTATAAACATATGAAAAGGAGTATTACTTTTTTAGGTTTGTTTCTGCTGAGTGCTTCTCTCTCCTTTGGGCAGCTTAAAGGAGTTTTAAGGAATATTAATACAGAAAATATTCTGAGAGTAGTGAAGGACGAAACCATCAGGCAACTAGAGAAATCAAGAGAAGATTATGACCCAACAGATTTTAATTATGCAGTTTCTTTTAGTGATAATTCTGGGGTTTTTGAGTCAGAAGAAAAATTCAGGAAACTACAGAAGGGCCTGATTTATGTTGTGAGCCCTGAGAGTATGCATGATCGATCATTTGAAGAAAAGGCAGAAGATTATAATGATGTTGGCGAAATTTTATATGCTTCCGGGAAGTATAATTCAGCAGAAATATCTTTTAAAACAGCAAGATTTATACAGGAATATAATGGTCTTACTGACACAAAAATTGGAGCAGGGGTAATCAGTAACCTTGGACTAATTCATCATACTACAGGACGTTTTTTAAGAGCAGAAGAATTAACTCTTCAGGCGATGCAGATCCAAAAAGATATTTTGAATGATATGCATGGGTATGGGGCCTCTTTAAATAACCTGGCTGTTTTGTATAAAGATATGGGCCGCTTTAATGAAGCAGGGAAATTATTCAATCAGGCAATTGAAATTACCCTGGAAACAAAAGGGGAAAACAGTTCAGCAATGGCCATAGTTCGTAACAATAATGCTATTCTTTTACAGGTACTGGGTAAATATCAGGATGCTGAAAAGGAATTGATAAGGGCAATTGACCTTGCTTCTGATTCATTCAAGGAGAAATCTCCTAATTATGTTCGTATGAAGGTAAACCTTGCCTTATTTTATCAGTTGCAGGGGCAATTTGATAAAGCTGAAAGAATTTACCTGGAAGCAATTAAGCTAAAGAAGAGACGCCTGGGAACCAGTCATCCTGATTATGCAGTGATGTTAAGAAACCTGGCTTCCCTGTATATGGAAAAGGGAGAAACAGATGAAGTTGAAGACTTGTTAAATCAAGCAATAGAGATATTCAGGAAAAAATTTGGAGTTAATCACCCCGTATATGCATCTGCCCTTACTGATTTAAGCAGGTTCTATCTTTCCCGGAACAACCCAGCTATGGCTAAGCCCCTGATAAACAAGGCCTTTTCTGTACAGCAAACTACTCTTGGAGAGCATCATCCCTCTATAAATAACACCAGGGAATCTATGGCTGTTATGAATTGGCTTGAAGGAAATCTGGAATCAGCTGCAGAACTTTATAAGGAAGTGATGGAAGAGTATTTATACCAGGTAAGGATCTATTTCCCTCCTATGAGCGAATATGATAAAACAAAATTCTGGAACACCCTTTACCCCAGATTTATCAGGTATTACAACTTTGTTCTTGATGCCAGGGAGAATATACCCTCATTAAAAGCAGATATGTATAATTATCATATTTCAACAAAAGCTCTATTATTGAATGCTACCAGTAAAGTTAAAAATCAGATACTTAACAGTAATGACTCCAATTTGATCAAACAGTATAAGGAATGGGTGGATATGAAAAAATACTTATCTGAAATATATACCCTATCGAAAGAAGAAATCAGGGAAGATAAAATCAATTTAGATTCTCTTGAATATGTTGCCAATGAGAGGGAAAAGCAGCTTTCTGATAAATCCATGGCTTTTTCTACAGGTTATCTTCAGAAAGAGGTTAGCTCCCGGGATATTTCAAAAGCTTTGTCTGAAGGTGAAGCATGTGTAGAATTTATTCGTCTTCCTGTAAGTGGCTATGCAAACAGTGATAGCACAATCAGGTATGTGGCCCTCGTTCTGGATAATTCAAAATATCAGCTGCCAGAAATGCTTGTTTTTGAGGAAGGAAACCAAATGGAAGGTGTTTTTGCCCGTGAGTACCGGAATAACATGCAGAGAGGTTTTGAAAAAACAGGTCAGTATGATATTTATTGGGGAAAGCTGAAGGTGGTCACTACAGATCATAAGCGAATTTTTGCATCTCTTGATGGTGTTTATAACCAGATAAACCTGAATACTCTTCAGGATGATTCAGGGAATTTTTTGATTGACCAGAAAGAGATATTTTATGTTATGAATACAAAAGAAATACCATCTATTAAAAAGAAACTTGGAAAAAGAATTCCCGGTAAAGAAAAAGCTGTATTACTAGGTGCTCCAAATTATGCAAAAGATTTTGATTGGGACCAGGCAAAACAAATGCCTGTTCAGGAATTACCAGGGACCAAAAAGGAAGTGGAAGAAATAAATGCACAGCTTAAGTTAAAAGCATGGAAAACACAAATCCTGGTTGGAGATGAGGCCATGGAAGAGAAAATCAAGAAAATTAATAATCCATACCTCCTGCATATAGCAACACATGGATATTTCCTTGCAGATCGTAAGATGGGGAAAGAAAAAGTCTTTGGAATTGAACCTGATAAGGCAATGGAAAATCCTCTACTTCGATCTGGCTTACTGCTTACCGGTGCTGATAATACTATCCAAACTATTGGAAGGAGCAGGGAAGGAATAGAAGATGACGGAATATTAAACGCTTATGAATCCTTGTTTTTGGAACTTGATAAAACAGAGCTTGTTGTACTGAGTGCCTGTGAAACAGGCCTGGGAGAAATTCGTAATGGAGAGGGTGTATATGGTTTGCAAAGGGCATTTCAAATTGCAGGTGCCTCTTCTTTAATGATTTCCTTATGGCAGGTCAGTGATGAAGTAACACAGAAACTTATGAGCTTGTTCTATCAACAATGGCTTGCCACCGGAAATAAATATTTCGCATTTAAATATGCGCAAGACGAGATAAAAAAAGCTTACCCGGCTCCATTTTATTGGGGGGCATTTATTATGGTCAATAACTAACCATACATAAACTGCCCAACTTTAGCAAAACTTGCCATTGGATTTACAACCAAAACAGGAATTCTTGAGCTGTTGGCAATTATATATTGTTCTTGTGCACCTAGCATATAGTTTGCCATTGTAATATTTCTGGTACTGGTCAGAAGAATCAGGTCAGCATTGAGATCCTGGCTAAAGGCAAGCGAATCTTTTGCAAAATTCCCGGTCTTAGGCAATTCATGTATTTCATACTCAATTCTATTCTGAGTCAGATATTTTATTGCAAAGTTTAAGTTTATATTGGTTTTTCTTAATAATGATTTATCGGTTATTTTTTGTTTTAGAATATGAACTTTGGAGTCAAAGTATTTTCCCATATATATAGCCCATTGCAATTTCTCTTTACTTTCAGATCTAAAATCAATAGGGAAAACAATGTTCTTGAATTTTTCCCAATCTGAAGGTTTTTCCTGAACTACAATAAAGGGAGTTTTTGATCCGATAATGACCTTAAGAGCCCAGCTTCCAGTAATTTTTTGCATCCCTTTCATGCCATGTGTTCCCATAACAACAATTCCGGCTTCATGATCATTGGCATATTCCGAAATAGCTGAAAAAATGCTTCCTCCCAGGATCGTGCTTTCAATCGTAACCTTATATTCTTTATTGTAACGCTCAGTTAATTCATCAAGATTTAATTGTGCCTTTTCTTTTTCAAGCGCAGTAATTTTATTGTCAACAATGTGTAGAAGCATTACACTTGTGTCTACCATTTTTGCAATTTTAATACCATGTAATAAGGCATTTTCCGCAATTTTGGTGTTATCCCAGGGGACTAGTATAAATCTTTTTTTTGTTTCCATTATTCATTACTTAATAAAACAGTTTTATTCACTTTTTGAAAAAACAAACATAATCAATCAAGATAATTCCCAGAAAATTGGAAATAATTTTGATCGACTAAAGTTAAGAATAAAACGTAAAATATTAAATAATTGGTATATGCATACCTTGATAATAGAGTAATTTTAATAATATTAATAAGCAGGATTAAGAATTCAATTAATTGAAACGATTAGCAACCGCGGAAATTAGTACTTTTGCAATGTTTATTCAATAAAAAAATATTAGAATGCTAGGTCGAGAGAAAATTAAGAGTTTACTTGGTTCGAAGGAAACCGGGAAAAAGGTTGAAGTAAAAGGATGGGTACGCACCCGTCGAGGGAATAAAAAGATTGCCTTTATTGCAGTGAATGACGGATCTGTGATACATAATATTCAGTGTGTTGCAGATATTGCGGAATTTGATGAAGAAACCTTGAAAGCAGTTACTACAGGGGCCTGTGTTCGTATAAAAGGAACTCTTGTGGAATCTATGGGACAAGGTCAGAATGTTGAAATTCAGGCCGAAGAGATTGAATTATACGGGAAGGCTGATCCTGTAACTTATCCTCTTCAAAAAAAAGGGCACTCCCTGGAATTTCTCAGAACAATTGCACACTTAAGACCAAGAACAAATACTTTTGGAGCAATTTTCAGAATCAGACATGCACTGGCATTTGCCATTCATAAGTTCTTTAATAAATATGGGTTTAATTATTTACATACCCCTATTATTACCGGATCTGATGCTGAGGGTGCCGGGGAAATGTTTCGCGTTTCGGTTCTGGATACTATCAACCCGCCTTTAAAAGAAAATGGGGAGGTAGATTATACAGAAGACTTTTTTGGTAAAGAAACAAACCTGACTGTCTCAGGCCAGCTTGAAGGCGAATTAGGAGCCCTCGCCCTGACTGAAATATATACTTTTGGTCCGACTTTTAGAGCTGAGAATTCAAATACTCCAAGGCATCTTGCAGAATTTTGGATGATTGAACCCGAAATGGCCTTTTATGATATTAAAGATAACATGGATCTTGCGGAAAGTTTGTTAAAATTTCTTGTAAGCTATGTGCTTGAAAATTGTAAGGATGATATTGAATTTCTGAGTAAAATGTATGAGCCTGAGCTTATCAATCGACTTAATTCTATACTTGACAATGATTTTGTCAGGGCAGAATATACAGAAGCAATTGAGATACTGAAGTCTTCAAACAAGAAGTTTGAATTTCCGGTGGACTGGGGTCTTGATTTGCAGTCTGAACATGAGAGATATCTTGTGGAAGAGCATTTTAAAAAGCCGGTAATTTTGACGAATTATCCAAGCTCGATCAAAGCTTTTTATATGAAGCAAAACGATGACGGCAAGACAGTACGAGCTATGGATGTATTATTCCCAGGAATTGGGGAAATAATAGGAGGATCACAAAGGGAAGAGAATTTTGACAAGCTGAATAGAAGAATCGAAGAGCTTAATATCCCAAAAAAGGATCTTTGGTGGTACCTGGAGACCAGAAAATTTGGAACAGCACCACATAGTGGGTTCGGACTTGGTTTTGAACGTATGGTATTGTTTGTTACCGGAATGGGCAATATCAGGGATGTAATTCCTTTTCCAAGAACCCCCAAAAATGCAGAATTCTAAAACCTGGTCAATACTAATGGCATTGAATTTATCTGTTTAGGGAAGTAATGAAAATTGACATATTGTGAATTATTTATGAATTATTCTTATTTTGGAGATGCAATTATGATGGTGAGATTGAGTGCAGAATTATGTTAAAGCAAAGACTACAGCAGAAATTATTACAGAAGCTGTCTCCTCAGCAAATTCAGATGATAAAACTTCTGGAAATTCCTACTATTGAGTTGGAGCAGAGAATCAAGAAAGAACTGGAGGAGAATCCTGTACTTGAAGAAGGGAGAGAAGACCAGGATGCTTCTGCAGATCAGGATGATGAGATTGAGGAAGGAGAGATTGATAGTGCACAGGATGAATTTTCTCTTACCGATTACCTGAATGATGAAGATGTTCCTTCATATAAATTGAACTTGAGGAATACTTCAGGAGAAGAGAAGAAAACAGAAATACCATTCTCTGTTGGTGACACTTTTCATGACCACCTGGAAGCTCAATTAGGTTTAAGGCATTTGACCGAAAAACAAGAAATTCTTGGGAAATATATTCTTGGGAATATTGATGAAGATGGTTATTTGAGAAGAGAAATTGAAAACATCGTTGACGATTTGGCATTTACAATGAATGTAAATGCTTCGGAAGAAGAACTGATGGAAATTCTGCGTATTATTCAGGATCTTGAACCACCCGGTGTTGGAGCTCGTGATTTACAGGAATGCCTCCTCTTGCAAATTGAACGCAAGGATCGGCAGAACCCCTTAATTGAGCTATGCTGGAAAATGCTGAAATATCATTTTCAGGAATTTACAAAAAAACACTATCAGAAAATTGTTGACCGGTTGAATATTGACGAACCTTTGTTAAAGCAGGCTATTGACGAAATACTTAAGTTAAATCCTAAACCCGGCAGTTCATACAGCGATCCATTAAATAAGATTACTCAACATATTGTTCCGGATTTTATTATTGAAATGAAAGATGGTAATATAGAACTGTTTCTAAACTCAAAAAATGTACCTGAGCTTCATGTAAGTCGCCAGTATGCAGAAATGCTGGAGTCATATAAAAATAATAAGGAAGGGCATACAAAAGTTCAGAAAGATGCAGTTAGTTTTGTTAAGCAGAAATTAGATTCAGCCAAGTGGTTTATTGATGCAATCAAGCAAAGACAAACTACTTTATTATTGACTATGGGGGCAATCCTGGAATATCAGGATGAATTCTTTGAAGATGAGGATGAGACAAAGTTAAGACCCATGATACTTAAAAATATTGCAGAAAAAACGCAATTGGATATATCCACTATTTCACGGGTGGCAAACAGCAAATATGTTCAAACACCAAGCAATATTTATCCTCTTAAGTTTTTCTTTTCTGAAGGAATGCTAACAGAAGATGGGGAAGAAGTTTCAACCAGGGAAATCAAAATAATTCTTAAAAATTGTGTCGATTCAGAAGAAAAACGCAAACCCCTGACAGATGAAAAACTTGCCAGCATGCTGAGAGAAAAAGGCTATTTAATAGCCAGAAGAACTGTTGCTAAGTACAGAGAACAATTGAATATTCCGGTTGCGCGATTAAGAAAAGAACTTTGAAAATATATTTTTTGTTTTGAAATTAAGTGCTGAAAATTTTCAACCAGAAAGATTTATTGCCCGGGCAATTTCATTATTATTTCATCCCATATTTCTTACATTGTATGGGATTTTTATTCTATACAGGTTAGATCTGTACAATTATTTTCCTCAGGAGTTCCATAAGTGGATTTCAAAAGAACTTGAAAAATGGATTTATATGGTGGTCGCCATTAATACTATTCTTATACCATTAAGCCTGATCCCATTTTATCTTTACCGTAAATTTATTTTGAGTGTCAGAATGGAACAATCTCACGAAAGAATAATCCCTCTTATTATTCACAGTATATTGTTTTTCGTCACTTATTATATTTTGAATAGATTTTATTCTCCGGAATTAATTACTACTTACATATTGATTGGGGGCATTAATGCTTTCATTGCATTAATAATTAGCTGGAACTGGAAAATTTCATTGCATTTACTTGGAATGGGAGCCATTTCAGGCATATTTTTCATCCTTTCATTGAAACACAGGATTGATGTAAATAATTATATTATAATCCTTCTTCTGGCATCAGGATTGGTTGCATATTCCCGTTTAAAATTAGAAGCTCATAACCCAAAACAAATCTATGCCGGCTTTTTCGTTGGTTTTAGCATTTCTTCAGCGGTTCTCTATTTTTTTTAGTGTCATGTCAAGTTTTTCAATAGCTTGATCCAGAAAACTATTTTCTGAAAAACCATTCCTGGGATAGTATTCCGAGAATTCGCTAAAGGCTTTTTCAAAGTTAAGATCTTTCTGTTCCAGCCTGTAGAAAAATTTTCGGGAGTGAAGGCTTTGTGCAAGATATTCTTGTTCAGTTTGACCTGGTGTTGGAATGAGGACAGCTGGCTTATTCAATATTACAAGATCCATAATAGAGCTATAACCAGCCCGGCATATAATATATTTTGCCATTGAAATATAGGTGTATAAGAGGTCAGATGGTAAATGTGATACAAGGCTAATGTTACCATAAATTGTTTTACCTTTTTTTTGCCATGGAATGCCGCGAACAATTAGTACAGGAGTTTCCTTTTTTCGAAAGTGTCTGATCAAAACATTTTCCAATATACTGCGCTGGGGCTCAGGTCCCGAGAGAATAATCAGAACTTCATATTTTTTTGTCAGTTTTAAATTTTTCTGGTTTTTGGTTAGCTGAAAGCGTGAGATTGGGCCAATATATCTAAGATTTTGTGGAAGTATTTCGGGATGGGATAATTTCCCGGCAAGGTTATTTTCTCCCTTTATATCAGGGACCCAACATTGGTCAAATTTACTAAGCCACTTTTTGACTTTTAAATTTACCAATGGTTCAAACCACCCCAGTATGGAGGAAAGGAAAATTTTTATCTGATGAGATATAATAATAGTATGAATATTCTTGTTCCATAAACCATATCGATTATCTGAGATCACAATGTCAACTTCATATTGCAAAATAATTTGTTTTAACATGCGATGCTCTTTCCGGATCCAATAAAGTATTTTGGGTACTTGTAATAAGATTTTAATATTCAAAGAATAATGACCTGAATAATGTATACTGAATGAAGGAAATCTTAAAAATTGAAGATCGGGGAATTCGGACTTTAGTAAATGATAGGGTGCATTATCTGCTCCGATTATAATTTTATATTTTTTTCTATCCAGAAGCTTTTGAATAATAAGGATATCCCGGCTGGCGTGGCCTAAACCCCAATCAAGCGGACAGAACAATATTGTTTTTTGTCTTCCGGAATTTTTATTCCCCATGAATATTTATACTATCTATTTATAATAGTTGTAAAATGTTGAAGTAGGTAACAGGCAAATTTATCTGATTTTACCAAAGGCACCAAATGCCCATTGCCCCAAGCTCAATAATCAATATTCCATTATAGATTCCCTTTTTCCTATATATTTTATCGATAAAGGATGCTTTTTGCCATTAAATACACCAGGTATGGGAGCTATGATAATTGTCATTGTATAGGATTGCCTAAAAACTACATTTGTAATAAGAAAATTTAGGATATGAAATTACCAGCCGGGCCCATTGAATGGAAAGAAGAGTACAATGTAAATGTCAGTTTTATTGATGAACATCATCAGAAATTTGTGTCGATATTAAATAGAATTCTTGAAATTAGTGACCAGGATTTTTGCGGTGAGAAGGTTTCTGAAATTTTCTTTTCACTGGTATATTATGCAGAACACTATCTAATAAGGGAAGAGATTTATTTTAAGGAATATCCTAATTTTCAGCATCATCAGGAGTTACACAACGAATTTATAAATAGGGTAACCAGGCTACAACAAGATTTTAACAAAGGAAAGGATAAGGTTTGCGTTGAAATAGCTAGTTACCTTTATGCATGGTTTGAAAATCACATATTGAAATATGATAAAGAAGCCGTTAGCTATTTAAAAGAAAGAGGACACAACTAGAATTTTTACTCACCGGATGATTTCAGGTACTGTGGTAAGTTTTGACTCAGGCAAGTTTTTTCACTACACTTTCACTATTAATTTTCATGTTTTCAAGGTCAAGCGTACTAATTAAATTTATTCCCGGTTTTTTCCCCACTTCAAGACTTCCATATTGATTGCTGAAATTCAATGCCTTTGCTCCATTCAATGTCCCCCACTTTATTAGTTCTTCTAATTTTATGTCTGGGAAATGAGAGGATATAGTTTTTATTTCTTCAAGTATTGATAAGCTTGAATTTGAGGCAAGGCTATCAGTGCCAAGAGCAATGTTTAGCTTGTGCTTCCGAAGCAATTTTATATCAGGTAGTTGGTTTTCAATATACAGATTTGCATTGGGACACAGAACCCAGTAGATTTTACTTAAGAAGGGGTCTGCTATTTTCAGATCTTCTTGATCGGTAAAAGTATTATGAACCAGTAGGATTTGTTTGGAGTTTTGTAAGTAATTCAATGAATATTGTAAAGAGTTATTATGTTCAGGATCCCATTTACTCAGGTTAACAAATTTAGATAGAGAATTATATAGAGCCCCTTTGCCACTATTGAACATTTCCTTTTCTGCCTTACTTTCCTGGTTATGAATGCTTACTATCGAGGACTGAAAAAAATGACTTAATTGTGTAAATAATTCAGGAGAGACAGAATAAGGTGCATGGGGTATCAGAGAATGAGGATGAGGAAATATTTTACTTATTTGTTGCAACAACATTTCTCCATTCTGAATAATCTTTTTAGCATTTTTTGCTTCTAATCCGAAAATTTCAATAAACGAATGATAACTTATTTCTTCAGAAGCTTTTATTGTAAAACTGTTTGAGGTGTTACAGATATCCCCAACTGCCACAATCCCGTTTTTTATCATTTCATCGTGGCTGTTTTGAATTTCTTCATGAATAATATTCAAACCAGCCTTAGGTTGATTGTTTACCTGTGAAATGAAATGTGGAAGGCCTGTTTTCTGCTGAAGTTTTCCTTTTAAGTGAGATAGTTCAATATGACAATGACTGTTTACAAATCCCGGTACTATAATGCCATTGTAATATTCCAGGTTTGCAGTTTCTTTTAAATTTCCCCCGGTATCTATAATATCGGTAATTACATTATTTGAATCAAGAACAATAATCCCATTTTTTAATGGTGCACCTGATACGGGGAATATATAGTTTGCAGAAATTTTTCTCATTTACTCATCATTTTCAGTGAAACTCCTCGAATATCAAGATGCTTTTCCCAGGAAGATTGTTTGTCAGCATGATTGACTAGAAAGCCCTTAATATGGGTTATAAGCGAATCATGAGCTTCCAGGATAAGTGCATGTGACGTCCATTGGCTATTCTTACTTAGTTTAGTCTTGGGAAAAAGGTAGCTTAACCCTAATTCACTGCCGTCATCATACCAATAATATGCTGTAATTTCAGGACTGGAAGATTCGTCATCCTGGTATACTTTTATTTGGGCTCTTAATATATATGTACCCAGGGTATCTATAGCTATGCTAAAAGGTATTTTAATTTGTTTTCCATCAACAGGAAGGTGCCATTCACTTTTATCTGTCCACAAATCCCGAAATTTTGTTTCGTCTTCATTTTCAAAATATTTTCTACTATAAACCTCACTTTCCAGTTGACTCAAATTATCAATTACTTTTTCATAGATCTCTTCCAATTGTTCAGGATTGCCTGTATAATATACCAGGGTTTTATCCATGTCTTCCATAGTATAACCATGATGCATTAAGATATCTCTATAATTACTTAAGGTATCAAGACCAGGATATCTTGAAACAAGGGAGGGATTACTGATTATAGCATCCGCAAGATGGATGTCTCCTAGTATTATAATAAAATCCTTTTCGGGGATAATGTTTCTCCGTTTTATTGAGCCTTCATGATGTATGCAGGAAATAAAAAAAACAGGGATAAATATCAGAAAAAGAAGATTGGTTTTCATGTTCTGAAATTACTATTCTTATCTTATTTCTTGATAGGATTGAAACGAAGCCCGATCATTATTTCGTGTGTGCCTGAATTGTAACTACGGAACTCAGTAATTCCAAATTCATATGCATATCCAAAATAATATCTCTTATTATGGATGTACCCGAGCAATAAGGAAACAGCATCTTGTGATCTATAAGAAAGTCCAAGCCAAACCATTTCCTGGTATGTAACTCTGGCATTGATGTCAATTTGGGGAGTCACATGAGATGTGCCCTTGAGGAACAGTGAAGGCTCAATTGAGAATTGAGGAGAAATATCAAAGCGATATCCACCCATCAGATAATAATGCTGCTTCAACCGGTTCAAGCCACTTTTTTCATCATATACTTTCAGGTTGTTACTGAACAATTGAAATGCAGAAAACCCTCCAAACCAATTTTCATCGTAAAAGTAAAATCCTATAGCAGCATCCGGGACCCAGGTGGAATAAACTCCATCTTGTAATACCGGATCATCAATGTCGTGAAGAGTGATTTTAGTGCCATCAATTGTATTTTGTAAAATTCCAAGTGATAGTCCCATTGACAGGCGAATATTATTTACAATACTGATGTTGTATGCATAGGATCCATATATTCCTGTTTTACTTGTGGGACCTGTAACATCATTGTATAAGTATCCTCCAAATCCCATACTTTTTTCTGAGTGAGGCCCATTGATGCTTAGGTTTATAGTTTGAGGTGCGTCTACAATTCCAACCCATTGAAACCTGCTAATTGCCCTAACCTGATAATAATCTTTTGTTCCTGCAATTGCAGGGTTCAGTACATAATCATTAAACATGTACTGTGTGAAATGAGGTAATTGCTGGGCTTTCAACCCTACAGGAATCAGAGTAATAAATATCAATATGTGTATCAGCCTTTTCATTTTATCTGATAATAGTAACTGGTCCTGTCATGGGAGGTGTATTTCCACCATCATTCAGAATGATAACATAATAATATGTGCCAATTGGCAATTCTTTTCCTTTGTTGGTGCCATCCCATTCTATTCCGTTTCCATAACCCCTGGAATAGAAAACCGTTTGACCCCAACGATTAACCACCTTAACAACTATATCGGGAAACAACCAGGCATTATCAATAACCCATGTGTTGTTATAAGCATCTCCATTAGGTGTAAATCCCGAAGGAATAACAAAATTCTCAATCACGGAAATGAATATAGAATCTGAACTTTCGCAGCCGTCCAATGTGGTTCCAACAATCTTGTATAGTATGCTGTTTTCTGGCATAGTAACCACACTGGCCTCTGTAGGTGAAGAGATCAGTCCATTTAATGGAGACCAGAGGTATGTATTAAAACCTGGTGTTGCCTGAAGGGTAAATGTTGTGCCCTTAAATATCGTTGTGTCTCTGCCTGCGTCTATTGGGGGAACAGTAAACACCGAGATAATAACAGAGTCCAGATCATTACAAACCCCCTGTGAAACAGTTAGATAATACGTAGTGGTTTCTGAAGGTGTAGCAATTGGATTCGCAATCATAGGATCACTTAATCCTGATCCGGGAACCCATTGATAACCCGTTCCTCCTGAACCCTGAAGCATGATTCCTTCACCAGGGCAAATCCCCTCATTAGAGCCGGCATCAGCATTTACGATGTACTTGCTATCCAGATTTGTAATTTGGGAAAGAGTACAAGAATTAATGTCTCGTATAACAACTTCATATGTTCCTGTAAGTAGATTGTTAAAATCGGAGCTTGCCTGCCAGTTAATGCCACCATCAATTGAATAAGTGTATCCTGGAGTTCCCCCACCGGCAGTAACGACAATTGCTCCATCGTTTGTAAAACTGTTACATGTAGCCTTGCTTGTATCGACAATCATAGTGAGCATTGGAGGTTCATTTAGTATATAAGCGCCTCCCGCCAATTCACATCCATTTGCGTCCCTTACTACAACATCATAATTCCCTGCTGAAAGGGTGTTAAAAATTCCTCCATTTGAAAAATAAATGATACCCCCATCCACAGAATAAGAGTAGGGAGGAGTACCACCAGAAGCGGTGATCGTAATTTGACCATCATTTCCACCAAAACAAAGAACATCAATAGTGATTACGGAGTCAATATTAAGAGGGGATGGTTCAATAAGCGAAATGGTTGACCCTGGCGTAACACAAAGATTAAGGTCGCGAACGGCAATATCATAAATTCCAGCTGTGAGACCAGAAAAACTACCTCCATTTGAAGAAAAAGTTACTCCTCCGTCAATAGAATATTCATAAGCAGCAATACCTCCAGATACAACAATTGTAATTGTTCCGTCATTTAGGCCATTACAACTAATATCTGTTTTGCTTTCAGAATCAATGATCAGAGCATCTGGCTCTGTTATATTTAAGGTTGATCCGTTTGTAATACAGAGATTGTTATCTCTAAGAGCTATATCATAATTTCCTGCAGCAAGGCCCGTGAAACTACCACCGTTTGCCAGGAAATTGTTTCCTCCATCAATGGAATACTGGTAGGGAGGAATCCCTCCGGATGCAGTAATAGTTATTGTTCCATCAGTATCACCATTACACAAAACATTTGTGCTGGTTTCCAAATCAATAGCCAACACAGGTGGTTCAGTAACATTGAGAGTAGTCCCATTTGTGATACATCCATTTGCATCCCTTATGGCAACATCATAATTTCCAGTTAGGAGTCCGGTAAAATTACCTCCGTTTGCAAGGAAAGTAATACCTCCATCAATTGAATAATTGTAAGCGGGTGTTCCTCCAGATGCAGTAATGCTAATGGTTCCATCATTTCCGCTATTGCAAGATACATCTGTTTTGGTCTGGGAGTCAATGACCAGTACAGTTGGTTCAACAACATTGAGAGTAGCACCATTGGTAACACAACCATTTGCATCCTGAACGGCAACATCATAATTGTTAGCAGAAAGTCCGGTAAAACTACCTCCATTTGCAAGGAAGGTAATTCCTCCATCAATAGAATACTGGTAGGGAGGAATTCCCCCTGATGCAGTAATGGTAATAGTTCCATCAGTAAGCCCATTACAAGTAATATTTGTTTTTACCTCTGAGTCGATCAATAAAGCAGCTGGATCGGCAATAATAAGAGTGGCTCCAATAGTGACACATCCATTTACATCCCTTATAGCAACAGGATAGCTTCCTGCAGAAAGTCCGGTAAATATGCCTCCGTTTGCCAGGAAATTAGCTCCTCCATCAATAGAATACTGGTAGGGGGGAGTTCCCCCTGATGCAGTAATGGTAATGGTTCCGTCAGTAAGACCATTGCAGCTGATATCGGTTTTTAACTGTGAATCAATTAACAGTACGGCTGGTTCAGTAATATTGAGAGTAGCTCCACTTGTGATACATGAATTTGCATCCCTTAGGGCAATATCATAATTTCCTGCAGTGAGACCAACAAAGACACCTCCATTTGCCAGGAAAGAGGTTCCTCCATCAATGGAATATTCATAAGGGGCAATACCCCCGGATACTGTGATTGTAATTGTTCCGTCATTTCCCCCATTGCAGGATACATTTGTATTAGTTTCTGAATCAATCACCAGTGCCGCAGG